>CAZPPM010000089.1:0-13256 GCA_964588445.1 uncultured Citrobacter sp. | reverse complement strand
GCCAAACAGCCTGGCCAGGTAATGATATTAATCCAACCACAATGGCAATACAGGGTGATCTGATTGTGCGTGCTACCGGGCCTGCGGCTAATCTAAGAGATTTTGCCATAGACCAGGATATGACGATTGGTGGTAATCTGATCATCACTGGAGGTATCTATAGGATTTGCTATGATATCAACCGTGTACAGACAGTTAATGGTAATATGGAAATATCAGGCGGTGGTTTACAAATGAACTCAACGGATAATGGTAACGTCACAGGAACACTTAACATCAATAGCAATGTTGTTCTTTCTGGTGGAAGTATAGATATGAGTAAAGCTGGTGTAGCAGCCAGAACAAGTACTATTAATATCGGAGGCCATTTCACACAAACCGGAGGCACGATTACAGAAACAGGCGCAACCATAGCAAGTACAATTAATTTTACCGGAAATGCTGTTCAGAATTTCTCCAGAACAGGCGGTAACATTACTGAAAACGTAAACTTTGCTGTTGCTTCAGGTGCTACCCTTCAGATGGCTGATGCAGCTACCACAATAACAGGAACAGGTAGCTTTACATTAGCAAACGGCGCTACGCTGGGTATCCGTTCAGCCAATGGTATCAATTCAACAGGAACAAACGGACATATATTAACAACAGGTGGAAGAACATTTAGCTCAGGTGCCAACTATATTTATAATGGCACGGTAGCTCAAAACAGCGGCGTTTTCACTACAAGCCCAACCGCTAACCAGGTAAATAACCTGACGATAAATAATGCAGCCGGGCTTACGTTAGAGCGACCCATTGCCGTGGCAGGTAGTGCTTATTTTGCCTCAGGTATTATTTATAGTACTACAAATAGTCTGTTAACTTTTAATGACAATGCTACTGCAATAAATGCAACTAACGCTTCTTTTGTACAAGGGCCGGTAAGAAAAATAGGTAATGATGATTTTACATATCCGGTAGGTGATATTTCCAGCGGTTATCATCCTATTCGTATAGACAATACAAGCGGTTTGGTTTCAAATGGTTTCACCGCGACTTATGTTCGTGCTAGTGCTAATGCATTGGGTAGTTCTGTTGCGGGATTAGCCGTAAGCGCTTGTGAATACTGGAATGTAGAAAGGAGTGGAGGTATAAGCAATCCGGGTGTTTATGTATCCTGGACGGCTGAAAGCCCTTGCTCCAGCTCACCTTATACTACCACAGGACTAGGTCTTGTAGTAGCACATCTTAATGGTGCTGTATGGGAATATACAGGTAATGGTACTTTACAAGCAGCTGAAATTGGTAGCACTTATGGTCTTGGCGGTTCCGGTTTTGTTGGTAAATTAGGCGTATCTCAATTCACTTCATTTGTTTTAGGAAATATTATGCCAGGTGAGAATCCTCTGCCTGTTACATTCAGCGATGTAAAAGCGTATGAAAAAGGTGCAGGTGTACAGATAGAATGGTCTAACCTTACAGAAAAAGATGTGGTGAATTATGTAGTAGAGCGTTCTGTAAATGGTCGTGATTTCAGTCCTATTAGCCAACATGCTTCCAGAAGCAACCAGAATGACAAGCAAAGCTATACAAGCTTTGACGCCTCACCGGTTACTGGTAGCAACTTCTATCGCATTCGTGTAACAGAAATAGACGGTAAATTGATTTATAGCAAATTGTTGCGTGTAGATATTGGAGCTGAAGCAAAAGGATTTACAGTATATCCAAATCCTGTTGTAGGCAACACTGTATCTATCAATTTTGCAGCGGCTAAAGGAGAATATACCTTGCGTGTTATCAATGCTGCCGGGCAGCAAGTGCTTACGCAAAAACTGGGACATCCGGGTGGTAATTCCTCACAATCTATTTCTCTGCCATCATCTGTTAAATCAGGCTTCTATACATTGCAAGTGTTAGGAGATAATTATAAAGAAAGTAAGATTTTTGTTATTCACTAAGGTTGGTATTATTTGTAAAGATGAACGCAAAGTCCTGGGCATATGTCCGGGGCTTTGTTTTATAATAAGTGCTATGAACAATGAAGATTTAGGTATACCAAGCTCATTATAGTTAGTACTTAGTTCTTATTTTTTCTTCTTATACGCAATGTGGCATTTTTCTCAAGATTACTGGATAAGCGTACCTGATATTGCTTATCACCAGCAGTTACAACCATCAGTGCTGTATTAGGTGGAATGGTTCCTAAGTTATCCGCAAACATGGTAATCTCATTTACAGCTTTTGTTGTATCCAGGGCAATATTAAAATGAATGGAGCGAGTAGTAAGCTTTTGTGAAAATGCCATTAGCTGGTCATTAAAAAATACAGAAATAGAATCGCCATCAATTTCACCATTATCATAAAAATCTAATTGTAAAGAGTCCGTGTCTACTTCGATTTCCTGTACAATTTCATTTTCCCGTTTTTTATACTCATTTTCTATAAAGTAGTTAACCACTTTTCGTTGAATAATTGTGGCAGCAACAACTGTATCGGCAATAGAAGGTTGCCATACCTGGTATTGTTCTTTGTATTCCCGGATGGCTTTCAACACAGAGTCCTGATTACTGATATCATTATTCAGCTTCAAATCCACATTCAGTTCAGCACAGGTATATTTATACTCAGGTAGGCTGATAAAGCTACCCGTAAGGTTTGAGGCAGTTTTGGCTACCCGCAATGTGGCTCGCATATTCATGTGGCAGTCTATCTCCATATTGGCGTTGGAACCATAAAAGGGGATGGGTATGTTATATAGACTTAACTGGCGAGTTGCTTTATCGAAATTGCCTTTTACCTGTATGCTACGATAGGTATTCTTAAAGTAATAATTTAATACGCCTTTTACATAGCCCTGCTCAGGCTGCAGGATCATTTCCATCATATAATTATTGGCAGAAGAGACGCCTTTTACATTTGCAAATCCATACCAGTAACCAAAAACGGACTGAGAATGGACGCCTAGGCTAATCAATAAAAAAAAGATGATACTGACTTTTTTCATGGTATGGTACTGTTCGTTAAACAAAAACCATGCTTAGTCATAACGAAAAGAAGAGAAATATTATTTCAGGTAACGTTTCATTTCTCTTTCTACGTCTTTTTGCTTGATGGTCTCCCGCTTATCGTGTAATTTTTTACCTTTTGCAAGGCCTATTTCAATCTTTACCAGATTATCGGTAGAAAAGAAAATTCGGAGGGGTACAAGTGTATACCCTTTTTCTTTTAGCTTGGTTTGAATTTTTCTGATTTCTCTTTTTCTTAGTAAGAGCTTACGATCACGCAATGGGTCATGATTGTTGATATTCCCATGCGAATATTCAGCAATATACAGCGATTTAAGCCAGACTTCACCTTTATCAATAAGACAGTAACTGTCGTTAAAACTTACTTTACCCGCCCGAATCGATTTCACTTCCGTACCTAATAAAACAAGCCCTGCATCATACTTTACATCTATGAAGTATTCATGATAAGCCGATCTGTTCCTTATATCTGCCATTCAAAAGGAAAGTTATATAAGCAACTGTAGTTGCTACGTTAATTCTTAAAAAGATGAAGAACCGTACCCAGCTTTTGAGCCAATTCTTTCCGCGGTACAATAAAATCAAGAAAGCCATGTTCCAGTAAGAATTCGCTTCGCTGAAAGCCTGGTGGCAAATCTTTTTTGATGGTTTCTTTAATAACTCTTGGTCCGGCAAAACCTATGAGAGCTCCCGGCTCAGCAATATTTAAGTCCCCCAACATTCCAAAAGAGGCGGAGATACCGCCAAATGTAGGATCGGTAAGTAGGGATATATAGGGGAGCTTGGCATCACTAAGTTGTGATAGCTTACTACTTGTCTTAGCTAGTTGCATAAGAGAAAAAGCACTTTCCATCATACGAGCGCCCCCACTTTTACTAATAACGAGGTAGCCCATATTATTTTCTATGCAATAATCAACCGCACGTGCAAATTTTTCTCCCATTACACTTCCTAAAGAGCCACCAATAAACTCAAAATCCATACAAGCTACAACAATAGGCTGGCCATGAATTGTGCCAGTGGCAACACGCATGGAATCTTTCAAATCCGTTTTGCTCCAAATTTCTTCCAATCTTTTTTTATACGGCTTCAGGTCGGTAAACTGTAGGAAATCCTGACTACGAATATTATCAAATAGTTCCTGATAACTTTTATTATCAAAAAGAATATCAAAATACTCCAGACTGTTTATACGATGATGATAGCTACATTTTGGACAAACAAATAAATGCTCCCTTAGCTCGGCCACTATGCATATATAATTGCATTCAGGACATTTGGTCCAAAGTCCCTCCGGTGTTTCCTTTTTTTCTGAAGTCTTGGTATTAATCCCTTTCTTCATTCGTTTGAACCAACTACTCTTTATATCATCCAGCTTTCCCTCGTCACCGGTGAGATTGGCTTCAAAATCTTCTTCTTTTTTTGACATACCAGAAATGTTAAGACACAAATATAGTATAGTAAAGGTAAATAGGTATAAATGAAGAAGCCCTCAAAACGAGGGCTTCTTTTTTAGCTAACAATTGTTAGAAGGCTTTTGTTCCAGTAGTTCCGTCAGCCGCCATATCTATCATGGCAGATAATTCCTGAATCAGCTTGTCGTCTGAACCGCTAAAGCCAACAGACTTAAACCTGATTTTTCCATCTTTATCAATAATAAATTTGGTGGGAATGCCATCTACCTTATACTGCGTAATTACTTTATCGTCTATATCCATCAATACATCAAAACGATAATTATTTTTTTCAATAAAGTCTTTGGCATTTTTTGTTTCATCTTCGATATTGTTCTCCCAAGTGTTCACAAAAAGAAACTTCACATCTTCATTCTCTTTGTATTTATCCTGCGTTTTTTGCATACCTGGGAAAGACGCGATACAAGGGCCGCACCAAGTGGCCCAGAAGTCTACTACAACCACTTTGCCTTTTAAAGCACTAAGCTCTGTTTTCTTTCCTTCCAGATTATACAAAGCAAAAGCAGGAGCTTCTTCATTGATCATTTTCTTTTTTAACTCAGCCAGCATTTTTTTGTACCCTTCTTGCTCTAAGCCCGAAAAATAATCATCAAATCCGGTTTCAGATTTTTTTGACTTTACATAAGCTCTTTTCAAAACTTCTTTAATACCGCTGGTAGATTTTCCTTCTTTTACAAATTTTTCTACCTGCGATTTGTATTTTGAAGGCGAAAGTGCCTTTTCTGCTATATTAGCATACGTTTCGTTATACTGTTCGTTTTTGCTTTCGCCATAGACAAGTGCTGCCTCTTTTGCATACGGTAATGCTTTTTTGTATTCTCCAGATTTATTCAATATTTCAGCATAGGTATTCATACTATAGCCATAAGAATACTTTTTACTCCTTTCCCATTGCTTAGTAGTTTGATAACTTGGCTTTGTCGCAGAAGGATCGGTTAAAGCTTTCTTATTATAATCAAGCGTATGTTTAGCAAGTTGTTCTGCTAATTGTAAATCACCGGTACTATCTTTTACAATTTGTGCAGCTAGAGAAGAGTAAATGGCGTTTAACTGCGCCTTATCTTCTATATCTGTTTTTGCAATAATTGATTTTAATGCATCCCATTTCTTTTCTTTCACATAAGACGCAAGTAAAGTATAGGTATACCCCGGAACACTTTCTTTTAAAAATTTCCAATCCTCTTTTTCAGCAATATTTTTCATAACGCTGTCGTAAAGAGACTGTTTTTTACTTAAATCTTTTTCATCGTATAACCGGTTAGTAGCTTCTGTTATAGTCCATGTTCCAGTAGGAAATTTTTCTTTTTTTAAATCGCTTACAAATTTTGCCTGCTGTGGTAATTTGGCAATAGATTTATACAAGTTTTCCAATAAAGTATAATCTTTCTCTTCTTTTAATCCCGCCTTAAGAAGATTTTCAATCTCCGACTGCGCTTTTGCTACTCCCGTCTCTTTATTTTCTTTGCTGTAAAGATTTAAATAGCGAACTAGTATTTCGTTTTTTGATTCAGGAAAAGAGGTAATTTCATTTTCATACGCTTCGATTGCTTTTTTTGCATCATTTTCTCCACCCGCATAATTAGCAAAATAGTACTGAAAATATAGCCCTATACTGTTGTAAGTTCCTTTTTTAGTTTTCCCATCCTGATCGTTCAATAAAATATAATAACCTTTATTATAGTTATTATCATATTTACCTTCTGACGAAAAACTGAAGTAAATAAAATTAGCACTTGTATCTGTTTGAACAGTAGCGGTGAGTTTTCTATTGCTTCTTTTCAATTCAAAATCTGTAGCTATCTGACTTCCTCCCATTTGGTAAGCTATCGCATCAGGGATTGCCAAGATGCCTGCCAAATCGCTAGCCGGTTCATAAACGATTGTAATCGCTTCTCCTGCTTTGGGATTCTCCGGTGTATATGTAAATTTTTCCTGTGCTACTATCTGCAGTGTAAGTGTAACTGCGAATAGAGCCATAAAGTGTTTTTTCATGATTATTGTTTATGTGATTAAAAGTATAAGGTAAAGTGCTATACCAAATTTACGGTTTCTTCTTTAATACATTTTCAAATAACTTATAAATACGCTTGTACTCATCTGTCCAGCTACTGGGTTCTACAAATCCATGATCCTCCATTGGGTAGGAAGCTAACTCCCAATTATCTTTCCCTAATTCTATAAGACGTTGGGATAGTTTTACTGCGTCCTGATAGTGTACATTCACATCTACCATTCCATGACAGATTAATAAGTCGCCTTTTAATCCTTCAGCAAAATAAAGCGGTGAACTCTTTCTATACGCAATGCTATCAGTAAAAGGCTCATTTAATATATTGGCGGTGTAACCGTGGTTATAATTGGCCCAGTCGGTAACCGGACGTAATGCAGCTCCAGCCGAAAATCTATCAGGTGCGGTGAACATACCCATTAAGGTTAGAAATCCACCATACGATCCGCCATAAAGGCCAATATTGTTTTTGTTGACGCCATGATTTTTTACCAGATAGTCCACCGCATCAATATGGTCTGTAAGATCTTTGCCACCCATATGCCGGTAGATGCCTGTACGCCAATCTCTGCCATAGCCAGCACTTCCCCTAAAGTCTATATCCATCACATAGTATCCATTATCTGCCAGCATATTATTAAACATGTACTCCCTAAAATAATTGCTCCACCATTTATGTGCATTTTGCAAATAACCTGCTCCGTGTATGAAAAAGACTGCGGGTTTGTTAGGGTGGGGGTTAGCCGGCTTATATAATCTTGCATATACCTGAGCACCATCTCTTGCAGTAAAACTAATCACTTCAGGATCTCTCCAGGCATAGGATTTAAACTCTTCGCTTATAGATTTATCCGTTATCTGCTGGCGCTTACCGCCTACTTTATTTTCTTGCAAAAATAATTCCCAAGGCTTTGTAGAATAAGAGTAGAGAATACCCAAAGTCTTTTCATCGGGTGAGATTGTAACTTGATGTGCGCCTACTTCCGTAGTAATTTTTTCTTTTTTTCCTGTAGCAATGTTTAATTTATAAAAGTGTTGCTCGCCTGGATGTACTTCATTTGTTGTGATAAAAAAATGTTTCTTATCGAGTGAAAGCTGGGTTCTTTGTATTTCATAGTTACCTTGCGTAAGCGCTCTTTTTTGTTGAGTCGATACCTGATAAGTATATAAATGAGAGTATCCTGTTTCTTCCGATTGATACCAAAAAATGTCTTCGCTTATCCATCCGCTATTGCCAAATATACCGGGGCCGGCAATCCAGGCTTCATCCCGCTGGCGGCTTACGAGACTCATCTTACGGGTAGCCGTATCCCATACCATTAACCATCTGTCTTTGTTATCACCGGCACGAATATCGAGTACAACATATTTACCAGAAGGAGACCAATTAGGATTTAAAAATGAAACAAGTCGATTCGCATTTTTCTTTTTAAGATTTTCTGCTTGTACAGGATAATCTTTTACATAGTCAGGGAAATCTTTTATGCCAGGAATCGAATCTGTTTTAATGGCATATATAGTGTCTCGCTCTCTATCATAAATGTAAAACTCACTTGTACTAGGTAGGTTGCCTACTTTTGTCCTTGCCGGAATATCAACGGTAAACCCACTTTCTGTAACGTAATTAGGAACGATAGTAGATTTATTACCGGTTGCCTGACTTACCAGGCTATAGGTAACAAATTTTCCGTCAGGGCTTATATTCAAACCTTGCATTGTTTTTCCATCCAGGGGAATGCTGCGAAGACTTTTTTCCCGAACAGCTTTTGTATAGGCTTCAGCTTCTTTCGTTTTTTCTTTACGGGAACGCAATACTTCAAAATATGCCAATTGATCTTTTGTAAGCCAGGCTTCCTGCTCATTGCCACCTGCTGTACTGGTAGCTGCTCTTACTGGTGGAGCAGCACCGCCGCCACCTCTTTGTCCAAAACCTTGCATAGGTGAAGGCGCTGCGGATGTTGCGGCTCCGGTGCTAGCATTGGTAAGCTGAAGTGTTTCCCCGCTTACAATATCCCATGCATATAAATTGCCGATGCGACTGTACACAATTTTTTTATCGCCAAAAGAAAACCGAGGCGAAAACTCCATTTCTGTTGTTTCTGTAATTCGTTTTGTTTTACCCGTTTTTACATCGGTATAAAATATGTCGCCCTGTTTGCCATACACATAAGCTGTGCGACTTGTATTATAGGTAAGTGCATTATTAGTAAGTAAATCTCTTTTTTGCTCAGGAGTAAGCTTTACCGGTTGATGTGCCGTCAGCGCGATAGCATATAATGAATCACTGGTTGCCTTCTCAGGATTCCAGTTAAAATAAAGTGCTTTCCCATCAGCACTCCATTGTAAAGAGGACGGAGAAGTTCCTATCCATTTAGGGTCGCGCATAATCTTTTCAACCGTAAGGTTGCCTAGATTTGTTTGTGCGATTACCCCCAAATACAATAGGGTTGTTATACCTAAAAGAGCCTTTTTTCTCATGATATATTGTTTTTCCAAATATATTGAGAATATAAAAACTATATGGTATTCATTTAAAAATAAAACAGATAAGCAATGCTCATGTGGATAATTACAGAATTTCTTTTATGTTGTTGCTTATCGTTTGTGCAATTTTATCCGTAGGCACATCATTGGGATCGCCACCAAAAGGATCTTCTATTTCCTCGGCTATTAACTCAAGGCTGGCAAGTACGTATGTAATAAATGCAACAACGGGTACAACATAGTAGCCCAGAGTAAATACAAAGCCAAAAGGCAATGTCATCACATAAACAAAAATGAATTTCTTAATAAAAACACTATAGGAAAAAGGAATAGGCGTGTTTTTAATTCGTTCACAAGAACCACATATGTCTGTAAAAGATTGTACTTCTGCATTAAGGTAAATAAGCTGTTCGCCTGTTATTTTCTTGTCCAAAAAGAGCTGGTGTACATGCTGATGTATCATCTTCGCTATTTGATTAGGCACATGCTTATCATGATCTATTATTTGAAATTTTGCTTCCTGATCACCGGTATCAAAAAGTTCGTTTTGTGTTTTCTTTTTATGCAAATGGTGATCAAGGGCTCGTGCATAGGCGCCAATAGCTTTCTTAAAAAAGGCTCTTTCCTGCGAATCATTTTCCGGGAGTATAACCGATAGTTTAAGGGCTAGATTACGACTATTGTTGACCAAGGCACCCCAGAGTTTTCTCCCTTCCCACCAACGATCATACGCTGTATTGGTTCTAAAGACAAGCAGCATAGATATTGCAAACCCTAACAAAGAATGCATAGCAGGTATGCCTTTTACATAGCTGTTGGCAGATAGATTCCAGTAACTAAGTTCCAGAAAAGCAATTAACCCCGAATAAACTGACATACCCAGCAACAAGGGCATTAGCTGGCGAATTGTATCCGCCTTGTGAAACCGGAAGATGTACGAAAACCAATCCTTGGGGTTATAGGAAATCATTGATTTTTTTCCAAAAATATATCGCAGCAGGAAGTCCCGGAAATTATTTTTTCTCCAATTAAAAAAGCCCTTCCTGTAAAGAAGGGCTTTTTTGAAAATGCTTTTATGCGTTTCTATTAATGCAATTAAGGTCTTCAAAAGCAGTTTCCAACCGCTTCATGAAGGTTTCTTCACCTTTACGAAGCCACACCCGGGGATCATAATACTTTTTATTGGGTTTGTCTTCTCCTTCAGGATTGCCCAATTGCCCTTGCAGGTAAGCTTCGTTCTTTTTATAATTCAAAAGAACACCATCCCAAAAGGCCCATTGAAGATCTGTATCAATATTCATTTTAATAGCTCCATAGCCGATAGCCTCTCTGATTTGATTTTGAGGAGAACCGCTACCACCATGAAACACAAAATAAACCGGCTTATCGGATGTAGAAAATTCCTTTTGAATATATAACTGGCTATTGTTAAGTATTTCGGGACGCAGCTCAACATTCCCAGGTTTATATACGCCATGAACATTTCCAAAAGCAGCAGCTACTGTAAAGAGGTTGCTTACTTTGCTTAATTCCTTATAGGCGTACGCTACATCTTCTGGTTGCGTGTACAATTTTGAATTTTCTACATCGCTGTTGTCTACGCCATCTTCTTCACCACCTGTTACACCAAGTTCTATTTCCACACTCATTCCCAAAGGCGCCATGCGTTTAAAAAAGTCAACTGAAGTTTCAATATTTTCTTCTATTGATTCCTCGCTCAGGTCAAGCATATGTGAGCTAAATAAGGGTTGTCCTTTTTCTTTATGAAATTGCTCGCCGGCATCAATTAAAGCGCTTATCCAGGGCAACCATTTTTTGGCGGCATGATCCGTATGTAATACTACAGGTACACCATAGTACTTTGCGATGGTATGTATGTGCAAAGCTCCAGAAACCGCACCGTAAATATTGGCCTGTAAGTTATCGTTGGGCATACCTTTTCCTGCAATAAATTGTGCACCGCCATTTGAAAACTGTATAATCACAGGTGAGTTTACTCTTGCCGCAGCTTCAAGGGTAGCATTGATGGTATTAGTTCCTGTAGTATTAACGGCAGGAAGGGCAAACTGATTTTGCTTAGCATCGTTATATAACGCTTCTAATTCTTTGCCGTGCAATACACCGGCGCTGTACTTCTTCATGATGTGAATCTTCGTTTTAGTTATTAAATAAAGGCGGCAAGTTCTCGTAATTGGAGTGCTAATATAGGCTATTTCTGTATAGAGCCCTGCGGGAATTCGGTTGGCTATCCATTGTTTTTACCAAGGTTTCGCTGTACCAATAAAAGGTTCTTTTGTAATGTTTGCTTTAAATGACGTTTCACTACATCGCCCATCGATCGGCACTTGGTAAAAGTAGTGGTATGTAGGTAGCGGCCTAGTTCCTCTTTGAGCTGACTTATTTTTTCCGGAGTAGAGATTTCATCTTTTGCCATAATATCCAGTAACTCTTTAATACGGTAACGAGCGGATGCAAGACGAAAAGTAATAAGCGTTCGTTCTTCTGCCTGGTATTGTGCAATCGACTCCTTATTTAAATTTTGTTGACACAGGAGTACAAATGGATAATTCTCTTTAAAAAATTGAGGTAAATACATATTCTTCCTCCCTTCATAGCATTGCTGATCAAAATCTATCGCCCGGATACGGTACTGATAGCCTTCAATATCGGGGGTAATATCTACTACAAAATTGTAGCTGCGCATATCGCCTAGTAACCGTACAAAACAACGTTCGTTAAATTTTACAAACTCTTTAGCCAGTCTGATTTTATTAACAACATTGTCTTTTACTAATTGCTCAACAAATACATCACCGGGGACACCGGGAATATGTTCTTCAACCAATGTATTATTATCTGAAAAAAAAGTAATGCGGTTGGGCGATAAAATATGCTCTAGCTCCAATCCATATATTCTTGATGCATCGGCCATTTTTATATAGTAATGGTCGTAGTTGTCATTAAACTTATTTACAATACGAATACGAAAAGGGTGGGAGTTGCCAAAAGCACAAAAATCTACTCTGGCAACATCCAGATGATTGGTAAAGCTAAAATCGCCTTCAGTTTTAAGGATGGCGTAAATTTTTATAAGCCCATCGCGTATGTAATCCCATTCCCGATTATCATAAATCGTTTTTTCCCATAGTGTATCTTTTCCTTGCTGATCCCGGATAGGGGTGGAAAAAGTGTAGCGTAATAAGTCGGCATAAGAAACGGGTAGTTTCACTTCTCTGCCATGCTGCTTCAGATAAGTACGTAAGCTGCTACTTACAGCAAACATGGGTTTTTTCCGCGAAGGTTTTTCGGAAGTACTATCCTCGTACGTATCACTCATTACTTACTAATTTATACCTTTTATAGAATGCTTGCCAGTCTTCTTACTGCTTCAAAATATTGCGGTGCATATTGCAAACGGCTTCCATACCAGCTAAAATACTCTCCATTTACTAAATGTATAGCAGCCTCAGGTACAATAGTACGAAAGTAAGCGATATGCTTTTCTCTAAAAGGAAAAGGTTCTGAAGAAAGTAATACAACTTCGGGTTGCAATCTCTTCAGTTCTTCTGCTGTAATTTGAGGGTAGCGATTCGCATGTGCAAAAAGGTTATCAAATCCCGCGAGGTGAAGCATTTCATGAATAAAGGTATCGCCGCCAATAGTCATTAATGGGTTTTGCCAAATCAGGTAAACCACTTTTTTTCTTTGTACGGGAGCAAGCAGTTGTTGAAACTGATGCTTTATACTCCCAACGATGGTAGCTGCTCGCTCAGGTTTTCCTGTTACATTACCTAGCGTCTCTATCATAGCATAGGCAGATGAAAGATTTACGACATCACTTACCCATACCGGATAATGCAAGGCTAATTCTTCCACTTGTTCCTTCCTGTTTTCTTCCTTATTGGCAATAATAAGATCCGGAGCTATTGTTTCAATTTCGCTTATCCTGATATCCTTGGTGCCGCCTACTCTCCGTTTAGCAGTAAACCATTGCGAAGGGTGAATACAAAATTTTGTAATCCCTGTTACTTCCTTATCCAGACCTAAATCAAATAAAAGCTCTGTTTGCGAAGGAACAACCGATACGATATTTTTGGGTATCGCCGGTAAATGAATGACCCTGCCTGTCTGATCAGCAAATAAAAACATATTCAAATTTGCTGCAAAAAAATAAGATGAGGAAAGAAGATATAAAAGAAGATTTTCTCACCGTACCTCCTGCTAACAACAATTAGCAGGAGGGGCCCGGATAGTGAATTCTTTTCAAAGGATTGGACACGGACG
>CAZPPM010000088.1:0-13340 GCA_964588445.1 uncultured Citrobacter sp. | reverse complement strand
ATATTAAAACGATCTATGGTGAGCCCATTGTTATAGCTCCTAAAAAATTCAACAAGGGGCAGATATATGGAGGGCTTTTGTTTGGATTGGGTTGGGCTATTACAGGTGCCTGCCCGGGCCCGCTGTTTGCACAAATAGGAACAGGCGCGACTGTAATTACAGTTACCTTGCTTAGTGCTATTGCCGGTACCTGGGTTTATGGAGTGCTAAGAGAAAAGCTTCCTCACTAAATTTATTTTCAGCAGGCGGTAGCTTTGACGATCGCCGCTTATTTGTAAAGGATAAGTAAAATCACAGTAAAGATGTAAATGTTAGTAAGGTAGAAGGCTAATGTTCTCCCTGGGTTTATATTGGCGTATGTCTATTCCTGTTTGAATACTACTGAAAAATCCTTGTTTTGAAGGATAGCGGATCCTTGTTCTGATTGATAGTTTTATCCTATCAAATCAGGCATACATGAAAAAGATATTTTTACTAGTCATTGCTCTTGCTGTAATAGCCGTTGCTTGTAAGCGGGTGCCGGTAACGGGTCGCAAGCAACTCAAACTGGTGCCTGATTTCATGATCAAGGAAATGGCTTTTTCTCAGTACGATTCATTTGTAAAAAGTAGCCCTACGCTTTCTTTGTATGATGAGCGGGCACAGATGGTGGTAAGAACAGGTACAAGAATACAACAGGCTGTAGAAACCTATATGCGAGATAATAAAATGGAGAAGGAATTGAAGAGCTTTAAGTGGGAATACAATACGATTAATGAGGCTACGGTGAATGCCTGGTGTATGCCTGGTGGTAAGGTAGTGGTGTACACGGGTCTATTACCTATAGCCGCAACAGAAGAGGGGCTGGCTGTTGTAATGGGGCATGAGATTGCCCATGCTATTGCCCGACATGGCAATGAGCGTATGAGCGAAGGCTTGTTGCTTAATTTAGGAGGCATGGTATTGCAAGAGGCATTGAAAGAAAAGAAGCAGGAAACACAATTGCTTTTTCTTGGGTTATATATGATAGGGAGCAATCTGGCGCTGGCTTTACCCAATAGCCGCATGCAGGAAAACGAGGCGGATAAACTGGGGTTGATATTTATGAGTATGGCCGGGTATAATCCTGAAGAGGCTGTTCCTTTTTGGCAACGCATGGCCAGTGTAAATAAAAACAATATGCCCGAATTTTTGTCAACTCACCCGAGTGATGAAACGAGAATTAAAAAATTAAGATCGTTAATACCAGAAGTAAAAGCTACTTATTATAAAGCGGCGAATTGATTCTTTCTACAATTGCAAAGAAAAAGTATATCTTCTTTGAGGATAGTTTGAGCTTTTATAATACCTCTAAACTTAGCACAATTGTTTTTGCTACAGATTTTTGAATAGCAACGAGAAATTGTATAAAAGATGCAGATAAACTTTTGTATTTTGGTTAAAATTTTTTATAAAATCAAGTATGCGTTTATCGACATTCTTTTTAATAATTATTTTGTTTGTAGTTCTAAATGGGTTTACGTCATCCAGCCATCCTGTTTATATAACTGGGTATTTAAAAACGAATACGAAAGATAGTAAGTTGATTCTTGATAAGATAACCGTGTTTATAAAAGGGGATAACAAAATTTTAGCAAAGTCTGTTACCAATAGGAACGGACGGTTTGAGATTTCGTTCATACCCAAAAACGAAAAATCTTTTGATTTTTATTGTGTAGGGATAGGAAGCGATACTTTATTCTTACAATCGATAAAAAAGTTTGAAAGTGATACTCCTACCATCTTGTTTCAAATCCCTACAGATTATAAAAGGTAAAAAGCAAAAAAGCTGGGGCAGCTTTGTTCAAAGATAATATTGGGCAAATGGATAAGTAATAATGAGTAAGCATTATCTTTATACAAATAAAGTAAGTGAGTAGAAAGCGTCAATTCCCTATTGATAGATTGATCGTTCCTGTACAAAAGTTTATACAACATGAAAAATCAGGGGGTATTACGCTAGGTATTAGTGTTGTTGTGGCTATGTTACTGGCCAATTCTCCCTGGGCGGCACAGTACTTTCATTTTTTTGAACATAAAGTAGGATTTCTGTTTGATGGGAAAACGTATTTAGAATACAGTATACATCATTGGATAAATGATGGGTTAATGTCTATCTTCTTTTTTGTCGTAGGATTGGAATTGAAGAGGGAATTTGTAGGAGGTGAATTATCTAATCCGAGAAAAGCACTCTTGCCTATAGGCGCTGCTTTAGGAGGGATGTTGGTGCCAGCTTTGATCTACCTGCTTTTAAACCCTTCCGGCGAGACGCAAAGGGGATGGGGTATTCCTATGGCTACAGATATAGCATTTGCATTAGGCGTTTTATTTCTTCTTGGGAAAAGAATTCCGCTTTCACTAAAAGTATTTCTTACGGCATTGGCGATTGTGGATGATCTAGGTGCTGTGCTGGTAATTGCTTTGTTTTATACAACTGATATTTCTTTGGTAAGTCTTTTTATCGGTTTAGGATTTGCGGGGGTTATGTATATTGCTAATCGGCTGGGCGTAAGAAGTATTTTATTTTATGCTGTCATAGGTATAGTGGGTGTGTGGATGCCTTTTATGTTATCAGGAGTACATGCTACAATCGCCGCTGTAATCGCCGCCTTTACTATACCAGCCAATGTGGTTAGTAAAGAGAAGTATTATCTGACTGCAATACAGAAAGAATTGGATCAATTTAAAGCCATTGATCCCAATGATGAGATACCCACGTTGACAGCAGCGCAATTGCATATACTGGATACCGTAAAAAAAGAAACCAATGCGGCAACGCCTCCTTTACAAAGGCTGGAACATGCCATGCATCCATTTGTCACCTTTCTTATTATTCCCATTTTTGCGCTAGCTAATGCAGGAGTATCTTTAAATATTGATTTCGGGCAGTTATTTAGTAATAATATTGCCATTGGGGTAGCAGTAGGGTTATTGGTAGGAAAAGTAGTAGGCGTAGTAGGGTTTACATTATTGTTTGTAAAACTTAAAATGGCTCCTTTCCCGGATGGTATGAACTTTAAAAATCTACTTGGTTTGGGATTGGTAGCTTCTATTGGTTTTACGATGTCTTTATTTATCAGTTCGCTGGCATTTACCAGTCCTGAACATTTGACGCAAGCTAAGATTGGTATTTTTGCTGCTTCAATAATTGGAGGCGTGTTAGGGTATTGGGTGCTTAGTAGGAATAAGAAAGCGAAGTAAAGTACGCTGTTGTAGGTTATGATATTTTGAAAAACAATGAACCTGTAAGTATGTGGACAATCAACTCTATGCGGGTATTTATATTGTTGTTACTAGTAAGTTGTACAAATGATCGAGACAAGTTAACAAGAAACTCGATTGATGGGGAAGTGAAGTATACTGCTGTTGAAGTAAAGGAAGAGAATACAACACCGACTGTAGATATAGAAAAATATACATTGCTAGTAGATGCTTCACAAGACAGGCGTGAGGATGCGAAAGCGATTCTTGCTATTAAACGAAAATGGCCATTAGTTATGCAATCACCAACAGTGGCAGGTTTTGATTCTTTACTGGCAGCTAATTTTACCTTTACCGATAAGGGGCAGGTATTAAACAGGGAGGCTTATATAAAGGATAGAACAACGCCTTCTGAATGGAGAATTACACAAGTGAAGTATGAGAATATAACCTTACAGTTTTTTAATAATATAGCTTTACTTACTTATAAGAATCGGGTAACGAATGAAAATAGTATAACAAAAGTCATAGAACTGGAACATATTACCTGGGCGGATGTATATGAGAAGGAAAACAACCAATGGAAATTAGCTGCTGCTCATGTTATTGACTTTAAGATAGAAGAGCAATAAAACCAATTTTCAAAAAAGAATATAAGCATGTTCTTTTAAGCAAATAGCCGCATTTTGGCAATAAAATCTTCTTTTTTACGAAGTGATACTTCAACAACTTCTCCATTACTTAGCAAGACTCTTCCTCCTTCTTGTAATTTTTTACATGAGCTATGTTTACGAGATGCGATTTGTGTACTCTGAAAAAATGATAGCCGTCAAGCAGGCTCTCAAATTCTTTGAGGGTTTTGGCTACTATAATGAGGGATGTCTGTACTGTAAGGATACTGGTGTAATTCACACTGGCTTTGCATCGGATAATGTCGGCTATATTGACGATACTGAATCCTGATGCCATTCTAAAGATTTGCTTCATAACCCATACACCTAGCATACAAACATTTAATTAGATGGTTAAAAATATGTAAATAAAATTTTTATAGTTAGGATTCCTAACTATATTTGTGCCGGCAATATCGCCACTTTATAACTAAACTATTGAAAATGAGTAAATCAATTTTTTATCATGCAGGTTGTCCTGTTTGCGTAAGTGCTGAGCAGGATATTATTAATCTTATTGGAGCTGATCAGGTAGAAATTGTTCATATAGGAAAGGATCGTAGCCGTATTGATGAAGCTGAGCAGACAGGCGTAAAATCGGTTCCGGCATTGGTCACACCCAATGGGAATGTATTACACATTAATTTTGGAGCTTCCATAGCCGATGTAAAGGGATGAGAAAATTGTACCCCACATAGTTAGGACAACTACCTTTGTGGGGTGTTTTTATTTTAATAGTATAAACAAATAAAAATGCAAGTTGCCGTTTGGGATACGTATGTAACGAAAAAAGATGGAACAATTATGCACTTTGATATAATTGCCCCAACAGTGATAAAAGATGCTGCCATAATTTATGAGTATGGGAAAGCATATCTTGTTGAGAGAGGTCAGGAAAACCAAATTTTAACAGCAAAAGAATGTCAGTTTTGCCATATAGAAAAATTACGGCCAGAGTGGGAAGCTGAAATAATGAAGAAGGGTTATTTTATTTATGAGATGGAGAACTGTAATTAAGAGAAGCATTTACTTGTCATGGAGATTTTTGTAGGTAAGTAGAAAAGATGAGGTAGATAAACGTGTTAAAATGATACAGAGAGTTGGTTGGGAACAAAATGAAAATGAATTGTGAGTAGGAATGAATCTTTATAGGATAAAATAAAAGTTGTATGCGTAGATCTGATTTTGATGTAACAAACCAAAACCAGCAAATTGAAAGCAGGATAGTGGCTTCGCTGGAGAGAATATCTCAGGCGTTTCGTGTTTTATTGTGGCAGGAAAGTAAGGAGTTTTCCCTGAGCCCTATTCAGGTGCAGGTACTTATTTTTTTACTCCATCATAGTGAAGAAAAAAGAAAGGTAAGCTATCTGGCAGATGAATTTAATATGACTAAGGCTACCATCAGTGATACCATAAAAACGCTGGAGCAAAAGACTCTCATTACAAAGGAATACAAGCAGGAGGATACCAGAAGCTACAGTATACATCTTACAAAAAATGGAAAGGATATAGCTGCGAAGACGTCTTTCTTCTCCACCGAGATACGAGAGCCAATAGATAAAATGCACGAGGAGGATAAAGAAAACCTGCTGCTGAGTTTAATGGGTATTATACGACATCTCAATAAAGCAGGTGTTATCACCATTCAGCGGATGTGTATGACTTGTTCTTATTATCAATCATCAGCTAAAGGGCAGAAGCATTATTGCCGGTTACTGGCCCAGCCACTACAAACAGAGGATTTGCGAATAGACTGCCCGGAGCATATTCTCAACGAATAAAAGGATATCTCTCAATCCGGAATTTCGGCAATAGATGATTTGCCAGATACAATCAAAGCCCCGATCTTTACACAATCAATAAGAATAAGATAGCAATTTGGAACTACTCGATGGGGTATACTAGAGTAATCTGTTGGTAACTATAAGTATTAGGCATATGTATAAAATTATTTTTTTATTGATGCTCGGGTTTTGCTTTTCCGGTTGTAATAACCAGGATAGGCGAGATGAGCTGGAAGAAAGAGAAGTAGCCTTGTTGGCAAAAGAAAAACAGTTTGCATTAAAAGAAGCGGAATATAAGCTGCTATTGCAGATGAGAGACAGTGTACAGATAGTAGCGGACACGGTAATGGCAGCAGCTGTATGGCCAGAAGGAATGGCGAAAAAATGGAATGCCAGGGTAGTATGCGTGGCTTCCAACTGCACTGATTATGTTGTAGGGGATCAGCGATCGGATGTATGGGAATTCGGTGATGAATCAGGTAAGCTGGTGGTTAAAGCAGTTAATAGTAATAAGCTGGTAAGGCTTTATCTGGCACAATTCGATAACAATACAATCCGGCTTCATTATACAACAGATTCCGCTGCCGCAAAAAATGTGGTTATGCATGTAGCGCTTACAGAGATAACGGCAGCTAAGATGAGAGGAGTACGTGCTGTATCTGTCGATAATAAATGCACTGCTATTTTTTCTGTCGAGTTAAACCGTATTACTAGTAACGAATAATTTTTTGAATGTATTTATTGGATATAAAGAACTTAAGCTTTCCTATTGAAGACCCAGTCTTAAAATTTTTAATTGTATTAATTATAATTCTAAGTGCGCCACTTTTACTGAATAAAATAAAAGTGCCACATCTCTTAGGGCTCATCATCGCAGGTGCCATTATTGGGCCCAATGGCTTCAATGTACTGGCAAGGGATAGTAGCATTGTGGTAACGGGCACTACAGGCTTACTCTATATTATGTTCTTAGCTGGGCTGGAGATAGATATGGGCGATTTTAAAAAGAACAAATGGAAAAGCTTACTATTCGGCCTGTACACTTTTGCCATTCCATTGGCATTGGGCTATCTGTGTGCTTATTACTTATTGGGTTATTCACAAATAACATCTTTACTGTTTGCCAGTTTGTTTTCTTCTCACACGCTTATTGCTTACCCTCTGGTGAGCAAAATGGGTATTACCAAGAATTTGGCAGTGAATATTACGGTTGGTGGTACTATGATTACGGATATATTAGCGCTTTTGGTACTGGCAGTTTGTGTAGGGATGGCGCAGGGGGAAGTAGGACAGGCATTTTGGATACGCTTATCCGTTTCTGTTTTTGTTTTCGGGCTTATTGTTTTAGTGATTTTTCCCATTATTGGGAGATGGTTTTTCAAAAAAGTAAAAGATAAAATTTCGCAGTACATCTTTGTACTTGTGATGATTTATCTCGCGGCTCTCTTGGCTGAAATGGCCGGAGTGGAAGCGATTATTGGAGCTTTTTTGGCGGGTTTGGCATTAAACAGATTAATACCGCACACCTCTTCACTAATGAACAGAGTGGAGTTTGTAGGTAATGCTATTTTTATTCCTTTCTTTTTGATAAGTGTAGGAATGATTATTGATTTTAGTGTTTTCTTCAAAAGCTTTGAAACCATTCTTGTCGCTTTCCTAATGACGGTTCTCGCCATTGGCACTAAGTACCTTGCAGCTAGAGCAACGGAAAAAACGTTTCGTTTACGAAAAGAAGAGGGCGGTTTGATATTCGGGTTAAGTTCTGCTTCTGCAGCAGCTACGCTGGCTGCGGTAATGGTGGGGTATAACGTTATCCTTTCAGAAAATGAAGCGGGCGAGCCGGTACGGTTACTAAATGAGCATGTACTTAATGGGAGTATCCTGATGATCCTGGTTTCCTGTACTGTTTCTTCTTTTGTTTCCATGGCAAATGCCAAGAAAATTGCAGAAGCAGATCATGAAGATACCGTAGCCGATAATAAGCAGGATGAGGAGAATTTCTTACTTGCACTCAATCACGCAGAGACGGTGGAAACGATGGTTAACCTGACAATGCTTATTAAAGGGAAAAAGAACAAGAACCGTGTTGTAGCGCTTAATGTAATCAACGAAGAAAAAAATGAATCATCTGTAAAAAATGCAGAAAAAGTGTTACATAATGCCGTACACCTGACTGCTGCAGCTGATGTGGTAGTTAGTCCGCTTATTCGCTATGATAATGATGTAATCAACGGTATTAATAATGTTGTTAAGGAAAAAAAGATAACCGATCTGGTATTTGGGCTGCAGGGAGAGAAAGGTTTTTCTCCTTCATTTCTTTACAATTTGTACAACGGCTATTTGTTAAATAACAGTGCCAATATACTGGTGTATCATGCTGTACAGCCTATTGCAACAATTCGGAAACATGTGGTAGTAATGCCGCCCAAAGCTCATAAAGAGCCCGGATTTTTTCATGCATTACTACGAGTATGGAATGTGGCTCGCAACTCCGGCGCTCAATTACGTATACATGCAGCTTCGGATACGATTGATGTAATGAAGAAAATACAAAAAAAAGTAACCATACAATCCTCCTTTACCCCTATCGAATCATGGGAGGAGATGGAAGCCGCTGCAAGGTCGGTAAGATCGAATGAAGGACTAATCTTATTTGTGGCAAGCAGAGGAATGTCATCTTATTTGCCGCAAATGCAGGTAATACCGGATATGTTAAACAACCACTTCCAGGATACGAATTATTTACTTATTTATCCGCATACAAAAGAGGATTATACCGATGCAGAAGAGCGATCGCTGAGTAATCACGATGATTTTGTAGCAATAGGAAAAATTGTAGGAAAAATTTTTAAATAAACTATCTTGATGGGAAAGCTTAGCAAAGGCGGTTATGAACTTTGTTGTTGGGAAAAAATTAAGAAATCAGTAGCAGTGTAGAATATAGTGAGAAATAAATACTACCCATCTTTTTACTAATTTTGCCGTTCAACTTAAATAGCACTAGTCAGTAGCCGGTTGATCGATCGCTTGAAACGTATCCTGCCTACTTGTGTTAGAGAGGCATTTTTCATGAAGCATTTGCGTCCTGTTTATCGTTATTTCTGGAAATACCGTTTCCGACTGGGGTTGGGAATTGTGTTCATTTTCTTGTCCAACTATTTTAATGTACTCACGCCACAAATAACGGGTTTTGTCATTGACTTTGTGGAGACCTCTCTTCCCGGCACTACCAAAATGGCGGCAAATCATGAAGATTACGATCCATTGGTGAATCGTTTTACGTACTGGGCACTACACTCCAACTTTAATCTCGCAGGCGTTGTAGCACTTTGCGGTATTACGATCTTACTGCTGGCACTGCTACGCGGTTTTTTTCTTTTTTTAATGAGGCAAACGATTATTGTGATGAGCCGGCATATAGAATATGATCAAAAGAACGAGATCTATAGCCAATACCAGGCATTGGACATGGCGTTTTATAAGCGCAATAGTACTGGCGATTTGATGAACAGAATAGCGGAGGATGTGAGTAGGGTGCGAATGTTTACCGGTCCGGCATTAATGTATCTGGTCAATTTGATTGCCGTTATTTCTTTAGCCGTATTCTTTATGTACAAGCGGGACCCTTTGTTGACCTTCTATGTATTGAGTCCTTTGCCTATCCTCGCGTTGGCTATTTATTTTGTCAATAATACGATTCATAAAAAGAGTGAAAAAATACAGGAAGCTCTATCTGAATTAACAACCAATGCACAGGAATCTTATTCCGGTATACGTGTCATAAAATCTTTTGTGCAAGAGAGGGCAATGCTGGGTTTTTTCGAAAAAAACAGTGAGCAATACCGTAAGAACGCCATTGGGCTGGCACGGGTGGAAGCCTTTTATTTTCCTTCTATTACTCTTTTGATAGGACTGAGTACTTTGTTAACGATCATGATTGGAGGCTTGTATGTAGCCAATGGCGATCATAATGTTGGGCTGGATACCATTATAGAATTTGTGATGTATGTAAATATGCTCACCTTTCCGGTGAGTGCATTAGGTCTTACGGCAAGCATGATACAACGGGCTTCTGCTTCGCAAAAGCGTATCAATGAGTTTTTGGATACAAAGCCTGCTATTCTTAGTCCACAAGATGCAGTAGTACCAAGTATAAAGGGAGAAATAGTATTTGATAAGGTAGGATTTGTTTACAAGGACACAGGTATCAGGGCACTCCATAATTTCTCCTTACGGATTAAGTCGGGAGAAAAGGTAGCCATCATTGGCCGTACAGGAAGTGGCAAAACCACGATGGCGCAACTCCTGCTTCGTATGTATGATGTTACGGAAGGTAGGATTGAACTGGATGGCTTGGATATAAAGCAAATGAATTTACAAAAGATGCGTCACCAAATAGGCTATGTGCCGCAGGATGTGTTTTTATTTAGTGATACAGTAGAGAATAACATACGGTTTGGCAATCCGGCTGCAAGTTCTGCGGAAGTTGAAAAAGTTGCCCGTCAGGCTTCTGTTCATAATGAAATTACAGGGTTTAGTGAAGGTTATCAGACGATGATAGGCGAGCGGGGAGTAACCCTTAGCGGGGGACAAAAGCAAAGGATATCCATAGCAAGAGGCCTACTCAAAAATCCTTCAATGGTCATCTTTGATGATTGCCTGAGTGCAGTGGATGCCCGAACGGAAAAGGAGATAACCAGTAATTTGAATGAGTATCTGGAAGGGAAAGCAGCAATCATTATTACTCATCGGGTATTTTCTTTACTGCATTTTGATAAGATTGTTGTTTTGGAAGATGGGGAAATAATAGAGGAGGGCACACATGCCGAACTGGTAGCAAAAAATGGCTATTATAACTCTATTTATCAGCAGCAACAGGCGGATCCGGGCCAGTTATAATTAGAAGAGCAACATCATCGCTACCTGTCTACAGAGGGGATTTGCACCATTTTTACACAAATATTGCCTGCTTTTGGCTGTTTCAAAAACATCTATATATTTGTAAAATCGAAAATTTAGTAAATCAGTAAAACCAAACTAACGTGGCGTACGAGAATAATGACAAAAAAATGGAGAGTATCTACAGCAAAAGAATTCGTGCTGGAAAAAGAAGAACGTATTTTTTTGATGTAAGAGCTACCCGAGGCAATGATTATTACCTGACCATTACAGAAAGCCGCAAACGCTTTGATGATAATGGATACGACAGGCATAAAGTCTTTTTGTACAAAGAAGACTTCAACAAATTTATCAAAGCTTTGAATGAGGCGGTGGATTATGTGAAAACAGAATTGATGCCCGATTTCAATTTCGATGCCTTTAATCATGATGATGTGGAAGGTGAAGGAGAGGGTGTGGCAGTAGAATCTGTTGTAGAAACAACAGAAGAAACTCCTGCAGCGGTAACTCCTGATACTACTGCTCCTGATGCTTCTTCTACCGAAGAAGTAGATAAATGGTAAGTTAATAGTCTAACTACTAGTAATAGAAAAAGGTCTCCAGTTATTCAATGGAGACCTTTTTTATTGGGATGTATTTGGTATTAGGGAGTAGCGAGCCGCTCTGCAGGTTTGATAATAGTGCTGCCAGATTTGAAAGGGTAGCTTTGAAGCAAGCTCCTATTTCTATAAGCATTCGGCATGGGAGTCACGCGAGTTAGCATCTCTTTATTGGCAGCATTGGGCATAATGGTAAACTGACTCATGTCTGGCCTTATACAAGGCATTTTACCAGCAGTATGGTTTTGTTCTTGTTGTTCAAGAATCTTTGTTATTTTTTTCAGCTCTTGTAATTGAATGTTATTCCTTGTTCGAAAAGAATCCAATAGCTGTTGACTTTTGGCGGGGTCTTGTAATTTTAAAAAAGTATTTTTTTGTTGTGCGTTAGCAATAACCGACGCAGAAAATATAATTGCGGCTATCAGGCATACTTTTTTCATAATTGCACAGGTTTACCTAAAATTACTACTATTTTCTCATTTTCTTATAGGCGTTGATAAGCCCATTGGTAGAGGCATCGTGACTGCTAACAGGCGTATTGTCTTTCAGTTCCGGTAATACTTTATTAGCTAATTGTTTGCCCAATTCTACACCCCATTGATCAAAGCTGAAGATATTCCAAATGACGCCCTGCACAAATATTTTATGTTCATATAGAGCGATAAGCTGACCAAGGGTAAAGGGTGTAATCTCTTTAACCAAAAAAGAATTGGTGGGTTTGTTGCCGGCAAATACTTTAAAAGGGGCTAGTGTATCAATGGCTTCGGCAGATAAACCTTGTTTCTCCAATTCTGCACGGGCTTCATTTTCTGTTTTGCCATTCATTAAGGCTTCCGTTTGTGCAAAGAAATTCGACAGCAGTTTTTCATGATGATCGCCAATGGGATTATGCGATTTAGCCGGTGCTATAAAATCGCAGGGAATAATAGGAGTGCCTTGATGAATCAATTGGTAAAAAGCATGTTGTCCATTGGTGCCCGGCTCGCCCCAGATAACGGGGCCGGTTGCATAGGATACAGGGAAACCATTGCGATCTACACTTTTGCCATTGCTCTCCATATTGCCTTGTTGAAAATAAGCAGCAAAGCGATGTAGGTATTGATCGTAAGGCAAAATGGCTTCGGACTGTGCCCCATAGAAATTGGTGTACCATATACCTATCAGCGCCATAAGTACAGGAATGTTTTGGGCAAATGGAGTTTGTTGAAAATGGTTATCCGTATGATGCGCTCCTTTTAGTAATTGCTCGAAATTTTTGTACCCAATGGTCAAAGCAATTGAAAGACCTATAGCGCTCCACAAAGAATAGCGACCGCCTACCCAATCCCAAAAGCCAAACATATTTTTAGGATTAATGCCAAATTGTACTACTTCTTTTTCATTGGTAGAAAGTGCGGCAAAATGTAAAGCAATATGTTTTTCGTTTTTTGCTTTTTTCAAAAACCATTCTCTTGCTGTTTGTGCATTCGTCATGGTTTCCTGTGTGGTAAATGTTTTGGAAGCAATAAGAAACAATGTTCGTTCCGGCGTTATTTTCTTTAATGTTTCTGCTATATGCGTACCATCCACGTTAGATACAAAAAAAGTTTCTATCCCTTCTACCTGATAGGGCTTCAGTGCTTCCGTAACCATATAAGGTCCCAGATCGCTGCCACCTATGCCGATGTTAACAATATACTTGATGCGCTTACCCGTATACCCACGATGCTCTCCTGTATGAATAGCATCTGTAAAAGATTTCATTTTACGCAATACCTTTTTTACTTCGGGCATTACATCTTTCCCCTCTACTAGTACAGGTGTTTTACCAAAATTGCGTAATGCAATGTGCAGGACAGAACGATTTTCCGTTTGGTTTATCGCTTCTCCGGAAAACATACTAGTAATAGCTTCTTTTAGCTTGCATTCTTCTGCCAGTTGAATAAGAAGACGTTTGGTTTCGGAAGAGAGAATATTTTTGGAGTAATCAAAAAGAATATCTTTTAAAAGAAGGCTGTATTGATCAAACCGGGAAGCATCTGCGGCAAAAAGGTCTTTAATTTGCTCATGCTGTGTAGCTGCGTAGTGTTCTTTCAGCGCTTCCCAGGCTTTAGTAGTGGTAGGGTTGATGTGGGGTAACATAACAATATTTTATAGTGATGAGAAAATAGTAATGGTTTTATCTACCA
>CAZPPM010000087.1:0-13389 GCA_964588445.1 uncultured Citrobacter sp. | reverse complement strand
TAGCCAGTTGCATAACATTCGCATATTGCTGCGAGTTGGCCATTTTAATATCATTATACACTTTCCCCCATCCGGATTTATAAGAAGCATTAATAACCGTCTTTCCCGCTTTACCGGAACGGGTTGTTATAATTATAACGCCGCTATTGGCACGCGATCCATAAATAGAAGCAGAAGCCGCATCCTTTAGCACTTCCATCTGCTCTATATCATTAGGGTTAATATTGGGAAAAGATTCATTAGGGATACCATCTACAACATATAATGGCGAGCTACCTCCACTGATAGAACCTACACCCCTCACCATCACAACCGGTGCCGCTCCGGGCCTTCCGGATGGTGTAATAATATTTACACCGGCAGCTCGTCCTTGTAACATTTTCACCCCATTCTGGCTGGCTCCTTGATCCACATTACTCATTTTTACGGTACTGATGGAAGAACTGATGGTCGCCTTACTTTGGCTTCCATAACCCACTACCACTACTTGTTCTAATGATTTTGATTCAGAAATCAATTTAACAATAAGAGAAATATTGGCATCGCCATCAATTTTATCAACTGATACGGATTGAGTTTCAAAACCGATATAAGATATTGTGAAAGCGTAAGGCCCACCTAAGGGCAGATTTCTAAAACTAAAAACACCAAGTGAATCAGACTTGGTTCCCGCCGTAAAATTGGTACTCAAATTTTTTGCGATAACACTTGCGCCTGAAACAATCTGTCCGGTTTCATCTTTAACCTGACCTTTAATTTCATTAACCTTCTGCGCATCAACTGACATTTGTAGCGTAATGCCAATTAAAATTAACAGGAATTGAAATAGCGGCTTGCTTTTCGTTAAATACATTTGCATAGTGGAGTATTTATTGTATAACTAATTTCTATCTTAAAAGAGTTATACGTTTTAGAAAGCCAATACCCCTACTGCTAATAATTACTTAATAAAGAAGAAAAATTATGGAAATTATTTTTTTCTACTTATCACATATTTGTCTCCAACCCACTGAACATTCAGATTATTAAGCAGCGCTATTGATTGGAGTACACTTTCCAGGGTGTCAGTTTTATCTATCTTACCAATGAATGTAAAGCCTTTTAAATCAGCCTTACGGTAAGCTATTTCTACGTTGTAAAACTGCTCCAAATAATCAAACACCTGTGGCAAGGATTGATTATTGAACATATACCAATAATTCCCATCAATAATGGGATTACTCGCCTGTGGCTTTATATTTTTTTTATTTCCCGGCTTATCCGTCGCGTCTTGCAGCCGTGAGATCTTTGCTTCTTTGGATATTTTATTGTAAATAAACACATCGCTGGCCTGTAATATATATGTACTAATATTACCAGTAAAATTACCTGTAAAGCGTTGCACAGAAACCTTTCCCTTGTGCAAGGTAACACTCAATTGATTTGAATCTTCTTTAGTATTAATAGTAAACTCAGTGCCTAATACCGTTGTAACAATGGAATCAGAAAAAACACTAAAGGGGCGCAACTCATCTTTCTTCACTATGAATAAAGCAATACCAGAAAGCGTAACTGTCCTCTTCTCTTTCTCAAAAAATTCTGGAAAACTAATAGTAGCACCTGGATGTAATTTTACAAGAGAACTATCGGCTAGCATAACAGTTTCTATACCTTCACTAGTATTGGTTATACTTTTTACGGCTATATGATTATCCGCAATTGATTTGTTAGAAGTCGATCCTGTGTTATATAAGAAACTCCATCCTAATCCAATTATTAATACCACTGCAGCGGCGACAGCAATTCTTTTAAAAGTAAAAACCGGAGCACTTTTCTTGGTGGTATGTTTTTCAATCTGAGAAAATAGAAACTCAGCCCTTTCTACCGGCAACACCGCGTCAGTACTAAAATTGTTCCATTCTTCCTCAGTTAAAATATCCTTTAAAAAGTCTGGATTATCAGCAAGGGCTGCTTCAATAGCAGCTAATTCTTCCCTGCTGCAACTGCCATTCAAAAATTTAATTATCGTATCCTTTGTTATCAAAATTTTAAATAATTATTAATTATACGTTTAACATGTCCCCTACCCCTACTATAAGCCTTTAAAATAACCAAGCAATAGTATCAGCAACTGCAAACACTTCCTTATCTGTTTCAAAGCTTTAGAAATATGATTCTCTACCGTTTTGGTTGAAATGGATAATTCCTGTGCAATTTCACGATACGACAAGCCAGATAATCTGCTCATTTCAAACACCTTACGTCTTACTGGGGGTAAGCTATTAATAATGAACGATAATTTTTGATGTAGCTCTTTCTCCTGCAACCTATCCACCGAATGGTTATTTGCAGAAGCGGTAACACCGCATTCCAAATCCTTTAACAAAGCCGTCTTTGCATTGTGCTGTCGCAATAAATCAATCAACGAAGTGGTTGCTATTCTAAAAATTTGAGTAGAAATCGTGAACTCTTCATTCAAAGAGTGCCTACGCTCCCAAAGCTTTATAAAAGCTATTTGCACTACCTCTTCCGATAAGTATTCTGATTTTGTTTTCGCAAATATGTAATAATAGAGTTTGTTATAGTATTGACTAAATACCTGTTGAAAAACTACCTGATCGCCTTCTTTTATTGCACCAACTATATTCATTACATTAATGGATGTTCAATGCGAGACAAATGTAAATAGATTGAGTTAAGGCACTTTATTATCAATGTCAACTTACGGTTAGCTTTTACAAAGTATTTAAAGGGTAGAGTAATGAATATGAAGGGTGAATGCAACTTTAAAAAAGAAATATGGCAATTAAAATTTACACTTTTGTATATAAGTGACTGCAATCGCTATTCATTGTCAATACTACGACGAATATTATTGGTGCAATAACGCAAAAAAAAACACATCTACCAAGAAAACTATTTCACAAGATAATGAATTTATGCTTGTTGAAAACTAAATGACATTACGCTATTACTATAGAACTTACACAAGCCTATATCTTTTATAAGAGAACTCCCTTTTAGTAAAAAAATCTACCGTCTCATTTTACGGCACGGTTATCTTATTATTAACTTCTACATTTTCTAAGAATTTCCGCAACCACTCATGTGTATGTATTCCGAAGTTAGCGGCATCCAGTGTAAGCCCTTTTTGAAAAAACAAAGCAGCCTTTTCCCATTCTTTGCGACCCAGCCAGCCCAGCCCTTGTAAATAGTAGCAATGAATACTATTATGCCTATTGATATCATCATCAAAGACCATAAGGTTGGGATGAGACACCGCAAAAAAATCCATCGTTACTTTCTTGTCGTGATGAGCTTCTCCATAAGCAATCATTCTGGCAAATCGCTCTTCTGCTTCAACAGGCTGATTCAATTGTAAAAAAGCCAGACCTTGATAGAAAATTTTATCCGGTTGTTGATCATTATAAAAAATAGCCTGTCCCGGATCACTCAATCCTATAGCAGCTTTTTGCCAATACAATTTCGCTTCTTCCGTATTCCCTTTCATAGCATGGGCACAACCTATCCAGTAATGAATATCATTTTCCTGTGCGCCAAATAGCTTTCCTTCTCCTAAATTTTCCGGGTACACCTCGGCCGCCGCCAATAATGTCAGTGCTTCATCCGCATCCTTATTATCCATCGCTATCAATGCGAGTTGAATATGTATGGCTATATGTTGCCCGGATGCCAAACCTTCTCCTCCTTCCCAAGGATGAAAATTTCTTTGTTCAAGTAATTGTTTGGCTCGTACCCCTTGCCTTGTTACTGTATGTAAAGTGATATACTCTATATAAAGATCATCTCGCTCTGCTACCAATTCCTGATAATTATTCAGCCTTTGCAGCCTGCTTTCGGGAGAAGCATTCATCAACTTATGTAACTGATCTAATTCAAACAATACCCGCGCATCCGCTTTATCCACACTAAATGCTTTTTCATATAAATCCAATGCTTCTTGCTTTCTATCAAACTTATTATAATAAGCAATACCTAAATTACGCAGCGCTGTAGGAAAACTGCTTTCTATTGCTATACTTTGTTCCCACTGGTCTTTTGCTTCGGCATATCTTTTCTTAGCATAATAAAAATTACCCAAGTAATAATGCGCTTTGTAATCGGTAGGCACATATTTTATTACTTCCTGAAGTACGGTTACATCTTCCAGCCTGTTAGGGAATACACCATCTGCACTTATAGTAAAGGCATTTACCCAACAATCTTTTGCCCTCTCTACTTCTTCTGATTGCACTAAATAATAACCTATATAATAATGTAACAACGGGCCTGCTTCACCTGCAGCAATCCGCTGCTGTAATAAATCAATCGCCACTATATAGTCACCAACTTTTGCATAATCAATAGCGATTTCAATAAAAGTATGTTCACGTCCTTCTATCGTTGCGAGCATATTGGCTAGGATAGTTGCCGCATCCTCACCCCTACCCATCTGCTTCAATAATAGATAGTGTTCATATTCATTTCCAAAATCAAACAGATCATGATGCAAAACCTCTGTGCAATACCTTAGTGCCTCTTCATGTCGTCCCAGCTTTCTAAGTATAATTGTTTTTAGATGCCTAGACTGAGGGCTATAGTAATTTCTTGCCAGTGATTGATCAATCATTTGCAAGGCAGTCTTCCACTGCTTTCGATAAGCTTCTATAGCCGCTAATTCATAAAAAGCTTTATCCTGTACCGTCGTAGTCCAGGTAGATTTATACAAATAGGGGAACGCTTCATTGTAACGGCCCTGATACCCGTAAAGCACCCCTAAATTATACAGCGGCTCACTATCATAAGGATTAGGGTTATGACGATTCAACTTATTTACAGCAGCCAACAAATATTTTTCTGCTTCTGCAAACTGGCCTCTTCGTAAGAGCAAAAGGCCCATTGCATTGTTACATCGTATATCTGAATCATCTCTGCGCAGCGCTTCTACATAATAATCTTCGGGCTTATACGTCGCATGGCGATATTGCTCCAAATGTAGGCCTGCCAAGTAGAGCGATTCGATGGTGTCAATTGCCTGAGGGTCGCTGATAGGTTTTGCCGGATCCGGCAACATCTCCTCCTTTCTTTCTTCCGGAGTATACTCGATAAGAAGTTGCCCGTTTCCATCTATAACTTCTACGGTATAAGAAGTATGGATAGCATCCTTTACGGTAAAATTATCCAAGAATGCAGCAGCAGGACTACATGTTACTTTTTTTGAATAAACGATCTGATTGTCTTTTTTAACATGGATTGTTACTTCTCTTTTTTGCGTTACATAAACACCAATAGTTGCTTGTTGTTGATGTATCTCAAAATTGATCATGGCATCAATAGAAGCATTCTTTACATAGCCAATCTCTTTATAGGGCATAAAATATTGGCGAAACTCTTTTACTTCATTCGGCATAATCCAGCTAAAGTCAGGCTGATTATCCGTATATACTCCGCACATCAACTCGAAGTAGGGGCCGTCCTCATCGGTTAGTTGCTTATCCCAGGCTTTGCCAAATTCACCCGATCCCCATGTCCATTGTTTTTTACCCGGGCTCACATGATGATCCGCCACATGCATGATACCCGCTTTTTTTTGATGATGATATCCCCCCAAAAAATTATAAGCACTATTTACCGCCATGTACGAAGTAGGCACCGGTATATTTGAATACACAGAAATATCTGTACCCGGCGAATAATCTACTTTATAATATGTACCGGTAGCGATAGGAAAAGAACTCACATCTCTTTTACCATGATCATACACAGCATTTACATCCGGAGGAAATACACTTTGATAATGCTCATCCACCGCTACAGCAGGATTAGCCCACCAAAGAAAGGTTTGAGGAAAAGGAGTGCGATTATACATTTTGGCATGTAACTCTATATATGCTTTATCCGGATACAAGGTAAATCCAAGCGAGCACCTTGTTCGAAACATTACTTCATATTCATTTACCCAAACAGTTTTACTACCATCTTCATTTTCTTCTATCCGGTAATCGCTCGGGCCAAATGTAGAGGGACGGTGATGCTGTGGCCAGTTGAATTCAATGCCACCACTTATCCAAGGCCCTGTCAATCCTACCAGCGCAGGCTTTATCACCTGATTATAATAAACAAAATGATAGTCATTCGTTTTATCATATGCCATTTGAATACGTCCTCCCAATTCCGGCATAATCATCACCTTGATATACTCATTCTCCAGAAAAATACCCACCCACTCTTTATCTTCTTTTTCATCATACACTTTATCTACTACGGCATAGGGATATACAGATCCGCTACTCCCTTGGTAGATCCGCTTTTCTAAAAACATTGGGTTCTTATTAGCTTCGCCTATTTTATAAGTAGGAATAGACACAACTTCTTTCCACGCTTTCACCCGCATGTTATATAATGATTTTATTTTTTATCAAATGAATCAGTCACTATAAAACTGATCGGCATTAGTAACTTTAATGAACAGGCAACACATCCTGTTCTATATCTTCGAGAGACTTTCCTCTTGTCTCTTTCACCTTGTAGTAAATAAAAAAGAAACCCGCTACACAAATGCCCGCATAAATATAAAAGGGCGTATAGGTGCCCATATGCCTTGCCAGTATGGGAAATGTAAATACCAATACCGCATAAGCCAACCATAGGGCTAATACAGAAACAGAAACAGCTATACCTCTTATTTTAGTTGGAAAAATTTCTGCTATCAATACCCAGGTTACTGGTGCGAGCGACATGGCATACAGGCCAATGCTTATCAACAACGTCCACGCTGCAAAGGAAGATTGCTGCTGAAGCAGGATAGCACTAATAACATACGAAATAGCTAACCCGGCTGCCCCGAGGAGCATCAATGGCTTTCTGCCCAACTTATCCACCTGCCACATCGCCAATAGTGTACACAACAAATTAACAATACCAATGAAAACGGTTTGCTTTAATTGATCTTCCTGACTAAAGCCGATGCTTTCAAAAATAGTTGTCGTGAAATTAAATACTACATTAATACCGCATAGCTGCTGAAAGACAGCCAAACCCATACCTACAAATAGAGCAGGCAATACTGCTTTTTTAAAAAGGTCACCATATCCTGCACGCTTTGTATTATCCACCTTGCCGGCTGTTACAATAGCATTACTCGCATAGTCTTCACCTCCTATTTTCACTAAAATTTTTTTAGCTTTCTCTTGTTTGCCCATACTTAAAAGCCAACGTGGACTTTCCGGCAACCAAAGCACTCCCAGCAAGAAAAAAGCCGAAGGCACTGCACCCAGCCCCACCATCCATCGCCAGGCATCCGTTCCTTCATTACGTAATAGATAATTGACGATATTGGTAATCAAAATACCCAGTACAATGGTCAACTGATTTATTGCTACCATTCTACCTCTGTGTTTGGCAGGAGCTATTTCCGCAATATAAAGAGGAGATAAAGTAGAAGCCATTCCCACACCCCACCCTGCTAAAAACCGACAGGCCACAAAGAAAATCTTATCAGTAGCGGCTGCCATCGCCAGCGAGGAAACAAAAAAGATCGCAGCAGCTAGCATCAGTCCTGGCCTGCGTCCATACTTATCAGCAATTTTACCGGCAAACAAACAGCCCAATATACAGCCAAAGGCCAATGAAGCTGTTGCAAAACCATCCCAATACTCATTAAACGAAAACTGTTGTTTCAGAAAAGGTAGTGCCCCTGCGATAACGGCAAAGTCGAACCCAAACAAGTAGCCGCCCAATGCAGATATAAATGCTACTTGCCATAAAAAAGAATTGCTGGATCCTGCTTGATAACGACTCATATAGCATGCTTGTAATTCCATACAAAGTTCATCTTAGTAAAAGAATAAACAATGGTAAAAAAAATAAAATGATGGATATTCTTATTATTAATGTTACGGCAAATAGATTTATATTGTAACATAGATATAGCTGATTTTAAAAAAATGATGGATATTATGGCTATTGATGTTTTTTTTAGTAAAAAAGTAGCTGAGGGATTTGAAGGGCAACAGTCTTGCATTTTACCTCAGGCAAGAAGAAGCTTTTGTACCACCCATCCGCTTTGTAAAAAATTATACATTACAGATATTGGTTTTTATCCGCGTGCCACTTTTCATAATCGGGAGCGACTGCAAGGCTGCCCTCAGCATATATTGATTTATTGTATAAAAGGAGAAGGCTGGTATCAATTAAATGGAAAACAATTCAAAGTAAACGCCAGCCAATTTTTTATTCTGCCGGCAGGACAGCCGCACGAGTATGGCGCAGATAGTAAAAATCCATGGAGCATTTATTGGGTTCACTTTGCAGGCGAACAAGCGGACTATCTTAGCCGATTCCTCTCTCCCAAAAAAACAGCCGGTCCTATTACAACAGGCACATCTCCCTTACGCCATATGTTATTTGACGACATATTGCAACATCTTGAATTTATGAACAACCTGGAAAATATTGTATACGCCAACAGTAGCCTGTATGCCTTTCTTATTTCATTTAAAGAAATCCAACTAGAAACACTTCGCAAGAAAGAAAACCCAATACAAGAAGTCATTAAGCTGATGAAAAAAAACGTGCACAGAAATATGTCATTGGAAGAAATGGCAAATGCCGTGAACATATCGCCCTCGCATTTATCTGCCCTCTTCAAGAAAAAAACGAAATACTCACCCATTAATCTTTTTACCTCTTTTAAAATTCAAAAAGCCAGCCAACTGCTTATGGAAAGCAGGCATACGATCAAAACAATTGCCTATAATCTTGGCTACGATGACCCATATCATTTCTCTCGTGTTTTTAAGAAAATAATGGGTGTTTCTCCTAAGAAGTTTAAAGAAAATGCTACCTAGTAGTTATAAGAATCTATCATTTTAACATCCGGGAGGCTACACCACCTAAAGCGATTTAGCAACATTCTGCCTATTACTATAACCAGTAAACCCGCTACTACTTTTTAAATTAAAGCAGATTTTATCCCTACTTTCCTTTTTCCACTTAATTTCATAGAAAATATAACCCATGAACGAAATGCCCTTAACCATTCGACGCTCCATTGAGCTCCTCGGAATTTGTTTACTACTCTTATTACTATATGTAGGCAACGATATTATTATGCCATTACTCATGGCTTTTTTTATCAGCATACTACTACTACCCTTGCATCGCTTTTTTGTACGTAAAAAAGTTCCAGAGATTTTATCTATAGTATTGGTTATACTTATTTGCACCTTAGCGGTATTGGGCATTCTTGCTTTTTTCTCCCTTCAGGTGGCTAATCTCGTGAGTGATTTTCCGCAACTGGAAAAAAACCTGAATCATCATTGGAATACATTAAGCAATTGGGTAAGCAACACACTTAATCTATCAGCGAAAGAACAGGTATCCATGCTGGAGAAGCAAAGCAGTAGTCTTGTAAGCAATATGGGAGATTATCTTAGCGGAGCCGCCCTGTCTTTAACCGGGATCTTTATCTTTCTTGGATTACTACCCATTTATATTTTCCTTATTCTGTACTATAAAAATTTACTACTACGTTTTATATTTTTATGGTTTAACCGGGACGACCACAGTCAGGTTGAATCCGCCATCAGAAACACCGAAATCATTATCAAAAGCTACCTCATGGGCTTAATGATACAAGTAGCTTACATGACTGTTTTACTGGGTGGCTTACTGCTTATATTCGGTATCAAGCACGCTTTGCTTATCGCCATACTTTTTGCCTTATTAAATCTTATCCCTTATGTAGGTGCATTGGTTGGTAATTTGATTGCGCTACTATTAACATTAACGTCCTCCAATGAGCTATCACAAGTATTGCTTGTATTTGCTGTGATATCTGTTGTTCAGTTTTTGGATAATAATATATTAATGCCGCGCATCGTGGGTTCTAAAGTTAAGATTAATGCATTGGCCAGTATTCTTGCCGTAGTGATTGGCGGTACTCTGGCAGGTGTCTCTGGTATGTTTTTATCCTTACCCATTATTGCCATTCTCAAGATTATATTTGATCATACCACAGAATTTAAACATTGGGGTATGGTTTTGGGAGATGAAAAACCAGGTCTTAGCCCACTGAGCAATCATGCGCTGCGCCTACGTAACCGGCACATTCGAAAACCAGATCCCGATGAGATCGATCCCGCTACTACAGAAGATCAGACAAAAGAATAATCCCTTATTGATAGCGTTCATTTAAAACTCAACACAATGCGTTTAAGAACCTATGAATCTTTCTGGCTGTTAAAAAATGGTTTACTACACAGTTATCCGCTATTGGAAAAAAATATTCGCACCTCGATAGTAGTAATCGGAGGTGGCATCACGGGTGCACTCATTAGCGATGCCCTGGTAGCGGCCGGATACCGCGTTCTGTTAGTTGACAAACGCGATATCGGGCAAGGCAGTACATCCGCTACCACCAGCATGTTGCAGTACGAAATAGACACACCTCTTTTTGAACTTGCACAAAAAATTGGGGAAGCCGAAGCCGCTTATTGCTATCAGCAAGGCATACATGCCATTAAGCAATTAACAACGCTTTTAAAAAACTATAAACTAGATTGTGATTTTGAACAGAAAAAGTCGCTCTACTTTGCCCATAATAAAACGGCTGCCCAAAAATTACAGAAAGAGTTTTCTCTGCGCCAACAATATAACCTGGGTGTGCAATGGCTCTCTCCTTCGTTTGTCAAAAAAAAGTATGGCATCATAAGCGAAGGCGCTATTTTATCCAATACAGCCGCCTCGGTAGATGCTTATCAACTTACACATGCTTTACTACAACGAAATATAAAAGCCGGCCTGCAAGTATATGATCAAACGAATATCACCCATATTAACTGGGGACGTAAAACACATTCATTACAAACGGCAGAAGGATATACTATTCAATGTGAGAAAGTAATTTTTTGTTCCGGCTTTGAAAGTACGGAATGGCTAAAGGAGAAAGTCGCTGATTTATTCTTTACTTATGCCACCATTAGCGAACCGGGTATTCGCGTAAAGAAAGCATTGCAGGACACGCTGGTATGGAATACAGCAGATCCCTACCTATACCTGCGTACAACTGGCGACGGCCGCTTACTCATCGGCGGTGAAGACACCACCACTCACCAGGAAGCAGGACAGCAACAGAAAAAAGAAAAAAAAGCTACCCGCCTACAACAAAAACTGGAAGCGCTGCTTCCCGGTATTCATTTTGTAGAAGATTTTAGCTGGGCGGGTACATTTGGCAGTACAAAAGACGGATTGCCCTATATTGGCCAAAGCCCGGAATATAAAGGCGCTTTTTTTGTTTTGGGATTTGGAGGCAATGGCATTACGTTTTCTATCCAAGGACGCAAGATTATACTCGATTTGCTCGCAGGCAAACAAAATCAACTGGGCTATCATTATCGCTTCGGGCGATAAGATACAATTCATTCGTATTATACCCACTTGTTTACCTATAACAAGGGCAACGCTTCTTTATAAAGTTCGTTTGCATATCCATCTCCTCCTTCTATATTAAATAGTATTGCTTCCTGATGACCTTTTTTATTGCTGAACGATACTAAGGTAAGTTATAAAACAAAAACCTAAGTACAATGAAACAGCGCTTACCGTTCTTAATCGCCATCCTACTTTTTTGTCAGCAAAACTCTTTTGCGCAATCATCTCAGGATAAAATAAAGTTTGCTATCAAAGCTGGCATTAATGTAAATACATATGGTATGAACAGCGACAGAAAAAAAGAAATGAAAGAAGAAGGATTTAAAATAAAGCCCTCCTTTTCTTTTCACATTGGAGGATTTGCGGATTACTCACTCAAAGAATCTATCTCTTTGCAAGCAGGCCTTACCTTAAGCGGCAAAGGAATAAAAGAAAGCTGGTCTAACGAGGATGCATATTCCGGGGTCATCTATGACGGAACTTTTAAAGAAAGCCTGCTGTACCTGGAAGTCCCCATTAATATCGTCTATAAATGGAGTAAATTTCAAATTGGTGCGGGACCTTATCTGGGTTATGCCTTATCTGGCAAATGGAAAGAATCCTTTATTTCAGATGATGACGGTGATATAGAGAGCGGCTCGGAGTCCGGTAAAGTTAAATTTGGCGGAGAATATGCTTATACTAAACGTGGAGACATTGGTGTTAACCTTTTAGCCGGCTATCGCCTTACCAACAATATTACTCTTGGAGCCGGCTATGGCATGGGCTTATCCAATATTCACAAAAACGATGATTTGGAGAATGCCCAATATTGGTCGCAAAAACACAGAGTATTCTCTATCTCCTTTATTTATTCCTTGTAAGAAGACCTAATTAAACTCAGGGAGACAGTAATTGATCCTTTATAAACTACCCTTATTTCCTCGCCGAGTCTCATAGCCAACTTCCCACAAGGGCTTAACTATGAGACTCGGCATTATTTATTTTTTTACTATTACTATCTACCCAGCTCCTTAGAGAAGATGCAGCAAGGAATAGAAAGACTTATACATTTAAAGAACCTTCCCGACCTATATCTAATTTTTGTCCTGAAATAACACTGGCAGCCAGCTTAACGAATGTCACCAATTTATTTGTTTTATTGTCCCAATAATGAGCATCGTCAATCTTTACTTTGAGTACACGTATAGCAGGATCTTCCTTTCCTTTTTCAAACCAGACTTCTACAAATTTGTTCCAATATTTTTCTATCCGCTCTTTATCTTCTGACACCTCTGCCACTCCGTTTATACTTAAAAAATTATAATCACCCACATGAGAAAACAGCACACTCACCTTATTATCATTCATCAGGTTTGAATGGGTTTTACTTGCAGAAGAGAACAGGTACCAGATATTTCCCTCTTCATCAATTTCCTGCCTGCTCATTGGCACAGCATGTACATACGTTTCATGGGGAGGATAGGTACATACCATCCCTATATCAATTTTGTTTACTAATTCCTGAAGCTTAGTAATGGCTTCTGTGTTGTGTAGGTTTTCGGTGCTCATAGAAAAATGTTTAGCTGTTGTAAAAATTACTACTCAATACGATAGGATAATATAGAAAGCATTCCATCATCAATCCAAATTAAATGCCAAAAACATTTCACGCCATCCAACCAACTATTGTTTTGTGTTTTTATAAAATTTGCTGCAATGCTACTACCCCTACTAGTCTCACTCCAAGCCTTTGCGGGTTTGAGTGAGGGCTCCTTTACTTCATTTTCCCTCACTCGGTCTATAGCTCCAGCAATTTTCCTTCTCTGATAAGCCATAAATCTCTCATCCTTTCTAGCCCCTCTATTCTTACTCCTCCCAATAGTTCTATTAGCAATTTTTCTGTTTGGTAGGCAAAACAGTTCTGATTTGTTGTGTTTGATTGTAAATACCAGACAAATTGACCCCTGTTCGCCATTTCAAATTGACCCCTTGATA
>CAZPPM010000086.1:0-13453 GCA_964588445.1 uncultured Citrobacter sp. | reverse complement strand
CCTTATCCTATGAAAATTCATTAGCAATATCGTTATTATGTTTTTAAAACAAAAAAAAAAGAAGACTTTTTTTTCGAAAAAGTGTAGAAATTACATTTTATTGATTCGTATTAAGCGTATTGCAAGTTAGAACCTAATCTTGATCAATTATATATTTGATTAGGTCATTTGTTTATTCAATTTTTGCTATCTATGAATAAAGTAATTGTTGCGATAACAGGGGCTAGTGGCTCTATTTATGCTAAATCAATACTCGATAAATTACTTTCCATACCAGATCAATGGGAAGCGGTGGGTGTTATCATGACAAACAATGCAAAACAAGTATGGGAAACAGAGCTTGACAATGATTCTTATAAAAATTATTCTATTCCCTTTTATACACAGCAGGATTTTACAGCCCCTTTTGCTTCCGGATCGGCTAATTATAATACGATGATCATTGCGCCCTGTTCTATGGGAACGATGGGAAGGATTGCACAGGGGATCTCTAATGATTTAATTACAAGGTCGGCAGATGTAATATTGAAAGAAAGAAGAAAATTGATATGTATGGTTCGAGAAACCCCCTACAATCTCATTCATATTCGCAATATGGAGACGATTACACTGGCCGGGGGAATTATTTGTCCTGCTTCTCCTTCTTTCTATAGTAAGCCTTCGAGTTTTGAAGAACTGGCAGCTACTGTAGCCGATAGAGCCCTCGATCTTGCAGGTTTTTCTATTACAAGTTTTCGCTGGGGTAGTTAGTTGGGAGACTTAGGCGTTATCTTATGAATAGTGTTATAAATAACGCTAAGCAAACCTTCTTCGGGTTTATCTAAGGTAAGCTCCCAAAACATAATCCCGTTTAATCCCTTTTGAAAAGCATACTCTGTTTTATGTTGAATGGAGTTTTCGTCATCAAATGTGGCAAATATTTTTGATTTCCGATGATAGGCCCAAGGTGCGCTTGCTGCCTCATCGCGAAAGAAAACAAATCCGCTATCAAGTGATAATTCCTTAGCAAATTGTTTATATGGCAGGAATTTTTGAAATTTACCTGACTGATAAAGTCCGTATTTGGTATTATCCACACCTTCCCATGTTCTTGCATAAAAAGCAGCTCCAATCACAATCTTGTTAGCCGGGAATCCAATCTTCACTAGGTAATTAATAGCATTATCGGCAGATTCCTTTTGCTGCTTATTAGAATATAACGGCGTGTGATGACCGGTGGTTGTGCTATATCCGCTTACCAGATCGTAGCTCATCAGGTTTACTCTATCAATTAGCGGGGCGATTTTATCCCATTGTATCGACTCTTCCAGAAACTTGGTAAAGCCACCTGCTGCAAAACTAATTTCATTCTTTTTACCTAACTCCTTACGTAATGCTTTTACGAGCTCAGTAAAGTTGGGTTTATCTTCCGGCTTATAAGGATGGCCAGGCACTCCTTCAATTGCAGGATATTCCCAATCTAAATCAATACCATCCGTGCCAAAATAGTTATTAAGCTCTTTGACAGAAACAGCAAATTCTTTTCTGCCTTTAGCTGTAGAGAATACATCAGAGCAGGATTTACAACCGCCCCACCCTCCTAGTGATAATAATACTTTCAATTTATTATTTCTCTTCTTTAAAGAAACCAGTTTTTTTATGGTGAGACTATCTTTGGTATTATCAACATTGAGCCGATTGCCTTTGAGGTGGCAAAAACTGTAAATGATATGAGTTAGTTGCTCTACTTTATAGGCATCAATACTTTCTGCATTTCCCGAGTAATACGCAATCACATTTAAGGGAGTACGTGGATTATTCTGCTGTGCCGCTACAGAGAAAGAAAAAATAGCTAATAGAATAACTACAGAAACATTCTTTTTAAACATAGTACTTCTTTTATAAGAGAGAATTATTTTATACCAATAGCTTCTAGAACTTTTTGTCTTATTTCAATAATAGGTTTGGGCGTATTGCAAAGCAATACATAAAACACCTTTTGTTTCGGCAGCCAGCAATAATCGCTGATAAAGCCACCTTGCGATCCGGTGTGGCCAATTAGCGGATGATTCATTTCTTTTGTCAAAAACCAACTTAAACCAAGACGGGATGGATGGGTAGCTGCCCATTCGGGAAAATTATATACTTCTCTCGATTTTTTTATCCAGCTTTCCGGTAAAAATGTTGTCTTTTGTAAAGCTTGCTCATATTTCCATAACTCTTCTACATTGCTCCAAACGCCTCCATTCCCCGCAGCAGCAAAAGTAGGCTCTTCGCCATAATCCAATTCTATAAAATCCGTGTTTTCATTCTTTATATATGCATGGGCAACACCCGTTTCAGGATGAGCTCCATCTGTTATATCCGAAAAAAACATACCTGACGGTACAAATATTTTCTCTTTTATATAGGCTTGCCATGGCTGCCCGCTTAGTTTTTCTATGATTAGTGCCAATGCATTAAAAGCAGGATTAGAATAGGTATAATTTGTTCCCGGTTCAAAACTCAAGTTGTCAGTTTGTAAAAGCGGCGCCCAGTTTTCTTCATCTTTTGCTGACAAGTAGAACTCACGTTCCTCCTCTATTTTTCTATTGTCTGGCAACCCGGAGCTATGCGTAAGTAAATGAATAATCTTAACTTTTTTGCCGATGGACTTATTTTTAAAATCAGGAAAATAGTTTAATAAATTATCCTCTACAGAGAGTTTGTTTTGAGCAGCTAGTTGTAGGATACCGTAAGCTACAATTGTTTTGGTAATGGAACCTATATTAAACAAAGTAGCAGATGTGATAGGCTTACCCGCTTGGATATCGGCTATTCCCCAGGCGTTTTTATAAATAATCTGGTCATCTTTTACAAGTAATACTGCGCCGCCGGGTTCACTGCTAGTAAAGTAAGAAGAAAATAAAGTGTCCAAGCGCTCTTGCATTGATCTATCAATTTTGGAAAATGGTTTGCTTTTCGAGTAAATAATATCGTTAGTACTAAAGCGGATGCGATTAGCAGCTTCATCCGGCATATTATTTAATAAGCAATTTATGAAACCTTTTTACTTCGCTTATTTCTGCAATACTTAAGGGTTCGTTGTTATCATACTTGGCTTGTAAAAATAATACTCTCTTATGTTGCGGGGCTTTGAGTAATATGTCTTTTAGTAAAACGCCTATTGTTTCATCTTTTTTATACAAGGGTTCAGCTACCGGTAGAGTTGATTTATAGCGGGTAGGTTTCTTAAGAATTATAGCTTCTAAAGTAGCTAACTTATTCGCAGGAACATTTCCTGATTTGGCGGCCTTTTGATACAAGCCTTCGAGTTGTTTTTTGCTCAGTCCTCCCCTTTCATCATATTGCATGAGTAGGCTTTGGACAAATTGGTCCTGTGGTCTTGCTTCTTTCGTTAATAGTAATACATCCCGAACGACATCTACATCCGGTTTTATTCGATGTTGCATAGAAAAATGAATATAGCAAAAAAGAATAAAACTTGCTGAATTGTTAGCTATAACAATTGCTTTTTCCAGTTATTCAGTAAATAAGTTGCGACGAGGATGGCAATAGCTACTACAATGGCAATTCCTATTACTGAGATAGAGGATGCCGCCATGCGTATAAAAGGATCAAAAAATACAAAAGCACCAATAATAATCGCTGTACCAAAACTTAGTGCTATTCCTTTTTCCTTTTTCTCTCCAAGGCTATGGATTAGTAACGAAGTGGTAGCCGGTATGCCAGATTGTAGCAGCCCTATACCTACACAGAATAAAACAATTTCCTTACGAAATAAAGTAAGAAAAGGTATTGCGGCTAGGATAGATACTATCGCATATAGCTTCCAGCCAATACGATCGGCCAACCAGCCGCCAACGATCTTACCAATAACAGCCGCTGCTGCTATCCATAGTAACCAATCGTATTGGTGAGTATGCAATAATTGGAAAATATTCCAAATAGCCGATCGAAAAGCAATTGCAGTGAGTAAGAGTAACATGATGATATCATGCTGATCCAAACCGGTTTCTTTTTTAGCTGGACTTATTTCTTTTCCTTCTGTTACTTTGATTTTTAACAATAAAAGTAACAGGAAAAATAGTGTTGCCGCAATAGATAGCTCTGTCAAAATAGAAGCTTGTATATAAGCAAGGTAACCTCCCATTATAAGCCCTGCGACGCCCGGAGCGGCAAATAGACCAATATGTGTTGATTTGTTTTGAGTAGCGCACACCGTTCCTCCGGCAACATGATAAATAGCAGACCCGATTCCGGCACATACAATGGTGATAAGCGGAGATGAAGTATATAGCAAAAGAGCTGTCACATTTAATATACAAGCGGTAAGCAGGAATAATTTGTGTTGTTTAACTTTCTCCATCCATACTGCCACCGGATATTGGCCACCAAATGCAACAAGATTATACATTACAACAGAGATGCCTACAACTTCCCAGCTAAGACCATTACTTGTCAAACTGGCAAGCAGGTAACCCGCAAACAGATCATTTAGTCCGTGTCCGAGAGAAAGAAAAAGAATAAGAGGCTTGGGTTTCATCAACGTCTATCTTAATGCAAAATACAATATGGCATAAGAGGCAATATTTATAAGCAAACCGGCGCCAATGGTTGTACTTATTTTCTTTGACCGATTCAAAAGAAATAAGCCGATAGTTTCTATTAATACCGTAGCCGCAAAAGCCGCAAGGAAGCCATTAAGCGTATCAGCTATTTGTGTTTTATATACAGCACTGTAGAGCATTCCAGCTGCTAAAGAAGCTATGTTTACTACAGCTGAATAAAGTAATGATTTAGGAAAACTGCTATAACGGGTAAAGAATAAGATGAGTGCCTCTAATACTACTACTGCCACCATAGCGATAACGATTGGCAAAACAAAATCACTTGTAGCAGGATTAGCATTGTAAATACTTTTATACTCTTCGCCAAAGTCAGAAATGGCTATATCGAGAAAGAAAATATGCATAGTAGATGTATTTTGGAGTTATTCTATTTCTAAAAGGAAGTAAAGTAATATGTAGGAGGCAATATTCATTAGTAAACTCGCGATTACAGTCTTTTTAATAGGCTTATCCTTATTTAACAAGTACAAAAGATAAGTTTCAATAATGCATGTTATTCCAAACAGTATAAGGAATGTGTAGATATCCTCACTTGAAGATTTATTCGTAAATCCTACAAAGTATAGAAGAAACCCTGCCATTAGGGACACGAGGTTGACAATAAATACATCTTTCAGATTTTTGCTGAAACTGTTAAACTTAATAATGGTAAGTAAAACTGTTTCTAAAACCCATATCAGCAGTAGGCCGAAGACTAACATAGCTATTCCTACAACTATGAGTCCGGCACCTCCTGCATCAAGTAATTCAATATTTATGTACGTAAAGCTTATTGTCCCATAATTTTACCAACTAAAGTTGGATAGAAGGATTGGCTGGGCAAATACTCAATTTGAGGTATCTTGGTTATTTTTGCGGCAAATAAAGAGAAGAAAAACAAGTTATGAACTGGAAAACACTTACTACGGAGGCAGGTCTACTCGAAGCTATAGAACAGTCTGTCACTAAACCCATAGTTATTTTTAAGCACTCTACCCGTTGTTCCATCAGCAGTGTTATTAAGAATAGACTGGAAAAAGCTGATTCACCTGCAGAAGTTGACTTTTATTATCTTGACTTGATAACGTATCGGAATATTTCTAATCAAATAGCCGAAAAATTTTCAGTACAGCATGAATCACCACAAGTGCTAGTGATTAGAAATAAAGAATGTGTATATGACGAGAGTCATTATGGTATAACCATGGAAGATATTATTGCCGAGTCGGAAAGAAGCCTGCCTTAATCTTCACCTCTTCTATTATCATTTCTTTTTAGCAAGGAAAAATCTGCTTTACCAAAGCGATAGCTGAAGGTAAGTCTGAAACTACGAACATTCCAGCGGCGGTAAGAATCTTGGTAGAAATCCTTCGTGTCGTAAATTGTTCCCCAGCGATTGCTATTGAGTATATCATTGATGCTAAAAGTAAATGTTCCTTTTTCTTTTAGAATATCTTTTCTAAGAGCGAAGTCAACACTATATTGAGATTTCATTCTTCCTTGAGGAATCACCCGAGGTGATTCATATTCCCCGGTTAGCTGCAAGCTGGTATTCTTAAAAGGACTTTTATTTTTTGCGGAAAACTTGTACGAAGTATTTAATTGGAAATCCCAATTAAATCCATCATTGCTTAGATCCAGATTATTTACTGTAGCATTTACTTTTCGGTATTGAAGGTTGAAGGTGGGTGTTATTTCAAAATTCTCACTCGCTTTATGTTGTAGCACAAGTTCCAGTCCATAGCGATTAGTAGTATTTGCATTAATGAAAGTACTTAGAATGGCATCGGGATTAATACCTGCCTCTTTTAAGTCATCATATTGCTGCACTGTAATGGTGTCGCTATATTGTGTAATATCATCCGGATTATTTCTCCAATACATAGAGGAAATGAAACTCCCTTTCGAATAATTTTTTACATAATTTACCTCAAATGAATTAATGAATTCAGGGCGTAACTTAGGATTTCCCATTCTGATATTGGCCGGATCGTTGATGTCTACATAAGGGTTTATTTGCCAGAAATTAGGCCTTCTTATTCTTCTTGAAAAATTAAATTGTATATCATCTTTATCGCCTATTTTTTTAGAGACAAATAAGCTTGGGAAAAAGGCGTTCCACAATGTTTTAATATCTTTTGGAAACTCATAACCAAATTTTGCTGCGCTATCCACCATCAATCCGTCAAACTTGGAGTACTCACTACGTAAGCCCAATTGATAAGAAAAAGTTTCTTCTTCATTTTTGTGTGAATAAGTGAAATAGAAAGCATTTACATATTCTTTATACCGATAATTGTTGCTAAGCGGTAGTTTAAGCGGCGTGCCGCTAATATCTGCATAGGCATTAAGCTGGCTGCTTACATCATTAAAATAACTTCTTACCCCTGCTTCTATTTTCGATTGACTATTTAGCGGATTGGCATAATCAACCTGGAATGTAACCTGATCATTTTTACCTTTGTTATCATTATTGACAAAAGTGGAAGTCTGGTATTGTGTACCATCCGGGTAAATAAAATGATTGACGATAGATGAAGCACCCCTGTTATTGCCGTAATTATAATTAAGATCAATTCGTAATTCCTTTCCTTCTTTTGGAAACTTATGCGTGAAGTTCACAGCACTGCTATTCCTACTGGATCGGTTATCGCCAATTGTCATTCGTCTACCGTTGTATAACACCTGCTGACTTACCGTAAGGTATTCCTGCCGCTGATCTTCTTCGTATCCAAATTTCCCCCTGCCTAAATGCTGGGTAAAGCTCATCGTATTTCTATTATCAATAAAATAGTCGAATCCAAAGCGAAGCGAACCAAATCTCCGCTTACGCTCATTGTCGGAAAACTGATTGAAATAATCCGTAGGCACACCGTCCCTTTTATTGATACGTTCTGTTTCGGAACGAGCAATACCTCCGGAAACATTATAACCGCCGCTGATATAAAAGTTGATTTTACCTTCCCGCATATTCAAATTAAGATTACCCATTCCTATACCGGGTGTACCGCCGCCTATCGTAGCAATGCCATTAAGACCTATGCGTTTATTTTTTTTCAATACAATATTAATAATGCCTCCAGAGCTGGCTGCATCAAATTTGGCCGAAGGGTTTGTTATCAACTCTACCTTCTCAATGTTTTCTGCCGGTATTTGATCCAGTGTAAGAATGGTTGGTCTGCCGTCAACAAATATTTGCGGAGAGCTATTTCTTAACTGCACGTTTCCTTCCACATCAATAGATAAGGTAGGAATATTCTTCATTAAATCTATTGCCGTACCGCCTGCAGCAACAATGCTTTTTGAGGCATTAAATACCTTGCGGTCTACACCCATTTCTAATGTAGGACGGGTAGAAGTTACGGTAACATTAGAAAGTTGCTTGATAGCGGGAATTAATACGATATTGCCCAAATCCTTGGAGAAGTACTTATCGTTACCCATCTGTTGTTCGGAAAGATCAACAATCATTTCTATCTCTTCGTAGCCAATAGCAGAGATCACCACTCTATAATGTGCTACACTGATGTCTGTAAAACTGAAATCACCATTTGACTTGGTTAACATACCTTTCACTAGCGAATCTCCTGCATTGGAGTTACTACGATATAGCTGCACGGATGCTGACTCCACTCCTTTTTGACTTGTCTCATCTACAAGTTTGCCAAAAAGTCTGGAAGTTTTTACGAGTAATCTACCGGGATCCGAATCCTGCGTTTCCCGTTCTTCCTGAGAAAAACCTGTTATAGTAAATAGAGAAAATAATATAGTCGTAAAAAATGATAATTGTTTCATGCCGCCGCTATGATGTGGTTTATTTTTTGCCCTTACTTTTATAAAGTAGGGCAATACTATTAGATGCCTTTTCGAGAAAAAATTTGTGCAAAGCTATAGCCTATCTTACTAAACGAATTTTTAAAAAGCAAAGAAATACAGCTGTAAAAAGATAAATGTCTGCAAAACACTTCTACCAGCAAGGGTTTGCTTTGAATGTTAACTATTTGCTAAAGCGATGTAGCCCTCGTATAAAGAGGCGACTTTATTTAGAAATATTCCAGTTGGCCATGATAATGCCTGCAAATACAAGTAGCATGCTGATGATATGTATCCATCCAAAATTTTCATTGAGAAAGAATACGGCTTCCAAGCTACTAAAGACAGGAATAAGGTTGCCAAATAATGCTGTTCTTCCCGTTCCTAATTGGCTGATTGCATAGTTCCAACATAAATAACAAATAACAGATGTTCCTACGCCCAGATATAGTATCACAAGCCATAGTGAAGAATCCCATATAACAGGGGCCGACTGTTGTTTTTCCCACAAAAAAGCCGGAAAAAGTAATAAAGCCCCCATGCAAAAGATAATGCCAACAAAACTTAGCCCCGATAATTGAGGCGGTTTCTTTTTGACAAGAACATTATATACAGCAAAACAAAATGCACCCACTAAAACCCATTGATCGCCTTTTGTAAACCGAAGGTGCAACAAGTTGACCCAACTGCCCTGTGAAAGAAGAAACAGCACCCCTATGACACAAACAGTCATTCCGGCTAATTTAAGTGGGCCAATTGATTCTTTTAAAAAGATACGAGCCAGAAATATTGCTATAATAGGGGAAGATGTAGTGCCTACCAGTGCAAGATTAATCGCCGTGGTGTAATGCCCTCCTACATATACAAACGTGTTAAACAAAGTAATGCCAAAGAAAGCGACAAGAGTTAAGTAGCCAATTGACTTTTTTATGACATACCAGTCTTGTTTTAATTTAGTGTAAGCAATAGGTAAAATAATAATCGAAGCGGCCATCCAGCGGTAAAAAGCTAATTGAACTGGCGGAATTTGCGGGGCAAAACTTTTCGCAACAATAAAATTACCAGACCATATTATCACTGTCAGTAGTGCGAGGCCGATACCCAGGTAAACACTTTTTTGTGAAGCAGACATAAAAAATGGGCACGAAGATAAGCGAGCCCATTGAGAAATATGAATTAATATACCTACCGGCAACTACTCTGGCAACACCGGACCAAAATGTAATTTCTTGCCAAAACTCTTTTTTTCCGGATAAAGAATATCATGAGCCGTTTCATATCCTTCATTAGAGAGATGCTTATGTTCGCGATTGGCACGATGACGACGAATAGCATAGATGGTAATTCCTACGGCAGCAGCGGCACCTACAGCCCATAAAAATTTGCTTGTTTTTTTCATACCCAAATCTTTGCCTGCATAATGCAAAAAACATACCATTGCGAAGAGCTGCTACTCCTTTTTCCTTACTTCACATTGCAATAAAAAATCTTTAACACCTGCCACTATTTTATCAACGATTTCCTGCTGAAATTTCTCATCTACGATTAATGCCTCTTCTGCAGGATTGCTAATAAATAATAATTCCAATAATGCATTAGGATACTCCGTAGGGCTATTTAGCATAAAATTAAAGCTGCCTACATTGCCATATTCTTTTAAGCCTGTTTCCAATAATCGTTTATAAATAGCATGGCTAAATGGGCGAAATCCGGCATGCCGATAAAAAACTCCGGTGCCACCCACATTTACCGGATCGGAAGAAGAATTATAATGTACACTCAATAGCAAATCGGGGGTACTATCTCTGTAAAACAAGATTCTTTCTTTGTTGTCAAAGAAACGTTCTGTATTTCGGGTCATAATAACGGTAGCGCCATGCTGTTGCAGTGTTTTTTGCAGCTTTAAGGATACGGCTAATGCCAGCATTTTTTCAGAAGAACCAGCCGGGCCACTTGCTCCGGTGTTGCTGCCGCCATGTCCTGCGTCTACAGCTATTGTGAGTGCATTTAATTTAAGTACGGACGGCTGCTGTTTTACTTTTATTATAAGCGCATTGCCGCTATAATAAATACTATGTCCCCAATGCTGCGAATTCTTTAATGATATCGTTACCCGAAGAACCGCTTCTTCCACTTGTTCGTAACTAACATTACTAATTTCTTTTGCCGTCTCCAGTTGTGTTATCCAATTCGTATTATTGACGGCACCAAAAATATCCACCACTATGCGGGAAGGGAGAAGCTGTTGCGAGGATTGATATGGCAAACGGTGTTCCAGAGCGATAGCGACATAATCATGTACAGAATCTCCATATACTCTCCAGCTACCCGTTAAGGAAGTTTTTTGAATGCTCCCTTTGGGCAAAAACTCCACCACATCATCCGGAATATAGGCTGTACGGTTCGGACTTAGCTGCACTCGATAATTGCTACCTGTTTTTCCGGTAACACGCAAGGGAATTAGCGAATCAATATAACCGATTTTGGCACCACCCAGCCTATCCTCCCCCGTTCCATATAAGAGATGGGCAAGCCGCCCTTTTGAAACAATCATATCCGGCGCTTCCGGATTTAGTAGTGTTACTTTTGCCGGGGTGCGTAGCATGGCTGTTTTTCCGGAAGCATCCATTACTTCCACAGGTATGCCAGATGCAGGCAGGCTGTCATTGTTTTTGACAACATATTCTCCCTGATATATACCTTTTAAGAGGTTGCTCTTTGTTACCGGCATTTCATACAGATTGGTGCCGCCATTCACTTTTACGGTAGCTCCCGGTAGCGCTTTTACTTTGAAAAAAATTTTGTCACCCGGTACTACGATAAGGTTACCTGCGGGAAATGTTTCAATACTAGCAATGCTCAACGTTTTTACTGTATCTGGAGGTTTGGGTAAAAAAAATCGGTAGGTCAATTGCTTTCTCAAACTTGATCCGTTGGAATGTGTGGATCGTAGAATAATATTATTTTCTCCTTCGGTAAGACTGAGCTCATGAGCAAACCCTCCGGTGTTATATACTTTTACGGGCTGGTCGTTTATAGAAAGAGCACAACCTATACAAGTGCTGCCGGATATAAATTGACGGGCCGCCGTCACTGTATTTACTTCTCTGGCAGGTTGCATCAGTTTTATAAACGGTTTTTCCTGGCTGTATACAGAAGCAGAAGACAGTAATATAATTAATAAGAAGAAAGGCGATTGTTTCAAACTCATAACGGCAAAAGTATCGTAAAAAGCAGTTTGGATTTTGCTAATAAGGTTAAATCTCCTCGAAAAAGACGACGCATAATGCGAAAAGGAAGCATCGTATTCTTACTTTCAAAAAAGAGTACAAATGGGATTGACTTCCTTCTTGAAAATTTAGTGCTTTGTATATCCAATATCCTAAAGCGTATGAAACTTTTAATGTACCTGGGTAACGACCTGATTGAGGCTGTTAACCTGATTGATGAGCAAATTTCCAAACCCGGTTATCTGGGAACATTCAAACGAAATTTAAAAGTGAAGTACAAAGAGTTGATACAGCAAAATCCCGAACCGCCGGAGTTTTTGGTTGTTAATCTTACTACAACAACGTCCAATACTACAGTTAGAAGGTAAGCTACACTCTTTTTAAAACTTATTTTTTTGCGCCTGATTATCCGTGTCTTTTAGAAAAAGATATTCTGATTTGGTGATCCAAGAGAAACCGAATGCAATTAAGGCTACGGCTTCCAGCCAAAAAACCAACTGGTATTTTTTTGCCAATTCCTGTAGCAAAAAACTACTTACAGCAATACCTACCACACATACGATCATAATAATACCACAAACAAAATAGACGGTATTCCGCTGTTCTTTCTCTTTAGTAATGTTTACGTCCGATCCTGATTTTCGAAAAAGATAGATGGAGAAAAAAATAAAAGAAGCAAATAGTAATAGTGCAAATACAAAGTGAAGTTGATGAATGGTGATATTCTTACTGGTTGTAGGAAATAGCGCTACACCTAACGCACTTATACTGGCAATGATAGCCGTTCTCCTATCAACTTTATCATATCCCTTATAAGAAAACAAGAAAAAAGATAAGGCGAATAGAATACCTACCAGTATATCACCAGCTGTACTATTATCATAATAGTCACTAATGGAATATTCGATAACATACGAACTTTCTGTAAAAGCTTTAGCCAGTAATAATAGAAAAGGAAGTAGTACACCGGCGGCTCCAATTAATACCCGCAATGTATAATAAGAGATAATCTGATCGTTTTTTTTGCCCGGTCTTTCAGGCGTAGAAGATGTAGTCATATAAAATTGTTTTATGCTGCTAATAAGACCCAGGAGTAGCTAAACTACAAAAAATAAATAGTGTTTAAAACAAGGCTGTTATACTTGCTCTTCCTATATGAACGGTTTTAGTGCCCGCAGGTTTACGTCCATCGTATTGAAAATTTAATTCAAGATTATTTAATAGTCGTTTGGTTAATGTTAATGCCCATAAGTAGTTTTTTCCCGGAAGCAAACCATCGAGCATAATATAGCTTACAGTAGTCGTCATGGAAGGTGTCAGGGATTGATAATTTAGATTATTAAAAGTAAAGCGACCGGTAAGCGAACTATTTTGTAACACGTTGTATTTTGTTTCCAGCGTTACGGCATGTGAGGTAGATTTCTCTCCGCCATACTCAGGTTTATTTTTTCTGGTTTCAAATTTATACGTGTTGGCTATTCTAAATGCTGTTCCTTGTATAAAATTAAGTGTAGGTTCTATGGTAACTACATCAAGATTATAGTTCCTGTTTTCAAACTTCGCATTGGGTGTCAGTAAAAAATTCTTTCCTAGTCGATTGTTTACAATCATTGAAAAGGAACGGCTCATATTCCAGCGCAATCTGGCTGTCCAGTCTTCCACGCCACTGGTTTCATAGCCGTAGGTCAGTAATGATTTTCCATTCCTGCGCATGTTACCCATATCAATACCCCATACGCTATTAAAACGATTAAAGGAAAGTGTATTCACAAAAACCGTATTCAATGTTATCATCGCTGTATCGGATGGATTGTAGCGGAA
>CAZPPM010000085.1:0-13521 GCA_964588445.1 uncultured Citrobacter sp. | reverse complement strand
CGGTTTTCAAGACCGCCGCATTCGACCGCTCTGCCATCTCTCCGGCGCAAATGTAATATCACAACCTCTAAGAAAAAAATGATTTTTAAAGAATAACAGTATAAATCACAATCTTTTACTGTTCCTCGTCCGGTTCCTCCAACAGAAGGTCTTTCACATCCTCTGGAGCTTTTCCATGTACATATTTTTTGTTCTTGTAACCAGTAACTGGTATACGAAAAACAGAAGAAAGTATCTTTCTATCGCTGATATCGCTGGCGGTATACGTAATGCTATTGCCTTTTGTATGGTAGCTATATTGCAGCACTACTCCGGGCACCTGCCAAAGAGCAGGATCAACAGCCGAAAATACCGGATTAACAACCTGCGTGGTATAATACGCCACTATGCTTCTCCCGTCAGTTAACGTTACAATAGCCTTCCTGCATTGATATCCTAACAGGGTGAGACTATCCGCAGTAAGTGAGTATACCGCATTTTTATACTTTTCGTTGTATTGCTCCCACTCCTTGGCCGAAAGCTTTACATTATATTTATCGGCTCCTGACTCTTTGGTTATAACAACGTTTTCTCTACCTCTAGTCGCCGGTAAAAGAAAGATACTTTGTATGCGCATAAGACTGGCCTGGCGTATCCGAGCTTTATCTCCACTTACAAAAACCGTCTTTGTACCACCGCTATACGTTTCTTTTACACCCGCTTTGTTTTTACCTTCAATTTTTATTGTATAAGAAACGGTAAGGTTGGTAAGTACGACACTATCAATTGCTCCCTGTCCATTTACCTTGCTGTAAAGAAAAAGGAAGGAAAAGAAAAAAATGCGGGGAAGATATAGATAGTTTTTTGTCGACATGTTTACAGCGCTAATCAAAAATAAATTCAGCCAAATCTAATGGATCAAGCGGATTCCTATTTACATTTTTATCAAATCGCTTTGTATCTGCTTTTTGCCAGCGGATCAACTTTCTCTTTTCTCGCTTTGCCTTGGCTGTTGATTTACCATTCTTTCTCACTTCATACATTTTCAGCATCATCTTACGCATAGTGGGTGAAATAGCTATAGAAGTAAAATCATCTATATTCAATCTTATTTCGGTAGCCTCTCCAGCATCTGTAAAGTAAGAGGGTACTTTATTGGGATTGTAGGAGGCAAATGTAAAAAACAGATCATTATCTATCATCGAAAAGGGCTCTTCCCCAAAGAAAAAAGAGTTAGTATAAAAATAATTTTCAGACCTCATCGCTTTCTCCAAGGCCTCTTTTCTTTTCTCCATATCTTCAGTTGGTTCTTCCGCGATATCTACTTCCCCATTACTATCAATAGGTTGATTATTCTTGATCCCCTGAACAATCAATGGAGATCGTTCGAAGGTTCCTTTATGATTCATCAATGTAACAAAGGCGATTGTTGTGATTAAAGCAACAACAGCACAAGCGGCTATCCATTTATACCTGTACAAAATTCTTACTATCCCTTGTTTCGCGGTAGCAGAAGGAACAACCTTTTTCGCTGTAGCAATAATTGTATCAAAAAGAGCAGGATCCAGCTTGCTGGAATGATGATTCAACTTTTTAAACACATCCAAACTCTCATCGCCCTCTTCATTAATTTTTTTGCTTATAGCATCAAAGATATGAGTAGGCACAGGAAGAGCATAATCATATAGCTTGTTCAATATGTTTTGCTCATTATTCATTTAAGTAACGGATATTTTTTCTTCAAATATAATCGCGCTTTGTGCAACTGTGATTTACTACCACTCTCTGTAATTCCAAACATTCCAGCTATCTCTTTATGCGAATAACCTTCAACTATATAAAGGTTAATGATAGTACGATAGTTCTCCGGAAGATTTGTAATTACATTCATCAAATCATCCAAACTCATTTTCTCAAACCCTCCAATATCATTCGATGCCAACGGCATTGTTTCCGTTATTTCTGTAAGCATTAGTTTCCTTCGCTTTAGAAAATCAAGACAAGTGGTTACAAATATGCGTCTTGCCCATCCTTCAAAAGAACCTTCATTTCTAAAACTCGCCAAATGCCTGTATAGCTTTACAAAACCTTCCTGAAAAAGGTCGTCTGCATCCGTAGCATTACCTGCATACCGAAAACAAAGACTATACATCTTACCACTAATAAGATTATATAATTCTTTAAAAGCGGCATTGTCGCCTTCAGATGCCCGCCTTAGTAAGACGGGTGATATTTGAAAAATGTCGCTGGGTGTTTCCATTTTTGGAAATTATCATAATTTAGTGGGAGCCCTTCACGCAATTTCTGCCGCCTACCACAAGTAATAGTACGATTTTTTGTAATAAAGGAAACCTCCGGCAAAGATATTAAGTCATAGATATATAATGAACAGCCTGTAAAGGTATTTGAAAGCTAATTTATAACTTAAGCCCTTGATAACGACGTAGTTTCCTTATCTGTCAACCTATGACAAGCGTCATTCTTACTACTTAGCCGGACCTAAAAATCCGGCTAAGCTATTTTGACTATTTATTAGAAAAACTTGCTCTTTTAGCTATGTACTACCAATTCACTGTTCATCACCACCCGTTCCCTGCTTTTAAGATTAGCCTCATCTCCGTTAATAAGATCCAGCAACATAGATGTCGCACTTTCTGCTTGTTTATAGGGAAATTGTTCTATAGAAGCTAACGGGGGCATATCAAGGTAATTAGTAATAGGCAGGTTGGCATAGCTTACAAAAAAAATGTCTTTATTAATCTTCTTTCCAGCCTCTCGTGCATATTTAATAGCCTCTAATGCAACATAGTCATTAAACACTAGTATGGCTTTAGGTGGATTTTTTTGATCGAGCAATTTACGCATGGCTTCCTTCGTGCTACTTACACTTAAATCCGTATTGATTACATAAGAAGGTACAACGGGTAAATCATTTTCTTTTAATCCTTGGTTATAACCATTTAATCTTTCATTGGTAGATTGCATAGAAGTCGGCCCGTTGATTAAACCTATTCGGCTATGGCCTTGCTTTACCAGCCAGTTTACAAGTAAACTTGAACTTGCCAAAAGATCACATGATACACTATAGGCTTGCTCTGTAGTAGGCGGCACCCTATCAAAAAAAACAACGGGTATATTGTAACTATCTAACTGTCTAAAATGATCGTACGTAACGGTGTCTTTGGAGAGAGAAGCAATCAATCCATCAATACGATGCTTACGCATAGTCTCAATCAATTGCTTTTCCCGTTCAAAATCATCTCTGGATTGCCCTATCAAAACAGTATATCCGTTTTGTGTAGCTACGTCTTCAATACCATTAATCGCCATCGAAAAAAACTCTTCACCCAGATTAGGAAGCACCACACCTATCGTTCTGGTTTTACCTTGCTTGAAAGAAATAGCCGCCTGATTAGGCTCGTAGTTTAATTCTGCCGCAAGCTTTTGTACTTGCATTTTTGTACGCAACCCTATACTTGGATGATCATGTAGTGCTCTTGAAACGGTGGAAACAGAGACTTTTAGCTGCTTCGCAATTTCTTTTATGGTTACAGGCTTTTGAGACATATAGATAATAGCGCTGGCAATAATCTTTAACGTATATCTCTCAAAATTAGGATTATTTGTAGCAGCATTTACATTTCCTTTTTCTTCCACATATATTTCTTACTTTGGCCAATAGCATCCATTATCTCCTCTAGTATTACTTCTGCCGGTGCATCGTAATCAATAGTTAAAGGAGGTTGAAATGCTACTGTAAGCAATACTCCTTTCTTTCTAAACTTAAGGCCTTTCTTATTAAATGCTCGCCAAAAGCCATTGATAATAACAGGTATCACAATAGGACGTCCCTGCTTAATGATTAATGCTGTCCCTTTTCTTGCTGGTGCAAATGGTTTAGTTGTGCCTTGCGGAAACGTTATTACCCAATTTTTATCCAAGGCTCGAATAATTTTACGTGTATCAGAAGGATCCAATCCTTTGCGCTTTTCTCTACTTTCCGAGTTCCAGGTGCGCTTTACCGTAAGCGCACCGGCAAGAGTAAATAAACGGCTAATCCAACTCCCCTTCATCGTTTGTTCTGCAGCTACATAATTTACCCTTGTAAATGGATTTAACAGATAGTAAGGAATGCCCAGCCTGTTTTCCTTTCCCCATTTGATAGCACAAAAAATATGAAGAAAAGTAATGACATCGGCAAAGTAAGTTTGATGGTTACTTACAAATAAAACCTTTTCTCTGGGAAGGTTTTTCAGATGTTCCGTACCGGATATTTTTAGTTTGTTGATAATGGCCAAGCCGGGATAGGAAAATAGCCCGACAATGAAATAAACAATTTTTCTTACCAGCTTTACATTCTTCAATCGCTCAGTTATCGTCGCCATAGATTATTATTAGCTTTTACTAAACCACTGCAAAATAGTAAAGCTGTTACAAGGAACAAAAAAGGCTGCCAGTTATGGCAGCCTTACTAAAGATATTCAGCAATTTATTTTTTATGCTTTATCGGCATCAGCTTCTCCACCTTCCATTTTCTTCTTCAAATCAGCCAATACACCTAAGTCACCCAATGTTGTTTTTTCAACTTTGCTTTGGATATTCTTCACTGCTTTCTTTGTTTTGTCTGCCTCTACTCTTGCTTCTTTCTTAGCAGCTTCTTTCTCCTCTACCTGTCCTTGCTCCCAAATGCGGCTGTGTGAAAGAACAATACGCTTCTCATTGCGGTCAAACTCGATAACAACAAACTGTGCAGTTTCATCAGCACCAATGCTCTTACCGTCTTCTTTTGTAAGATGACGATTAGGCGCAAAGCCTTCTAAACCGTAAGGCAATTGTACCAAAGCTCCCTTATCATCGCGACGGGTAACAGCACCTTCATGCAGCGTACCGATAGCAAATGTATCCTGCAATGTATTCCAAGGATCTTCTTCTAGTTGCTTGTGACCTAATTGCAGCTTGCGATTTTCTTTATCGATGCCCATAATGATTACATCAATATTCGCGGCTACTTTCGTGTACTCATTAGGATTGTTAAAGCGTTTCAACCAGCTTAAGTCGCTGATATGAATCATACCACCAATACCAGGAGCCAACTCAACAAACACACCGTAATTAGTAATATTTTTTACCAATCCTGTGTGACGGCTACCTTCTGCAAATCTTGTTTCGATATCATTCCAAGGATCTTCAGAAAGTTGCTTGATAGATAAGCTCATTTTACGGCTTGCCTTATCCAGTGTAACGATTTTTGCTTCATGCTCATCGCCCAACTTGAAGAATTCTTTTGCATTGATAGGTGTATTAGCCCAGGTAATTTCACTTACGTGTACTAATCCCTCAACACCCGGCTGAATCTCCAAGAAAGCACCGTAGTCTTCAATGTTAACTACTTTACCTTTTACAAGGTTGCCTTCTGCAATCTCTTCACCTAATACATCCCAAGGATGTGGTGTCAATTGTTTCAAGCCAAGGCTGATACGTTTTTTCTCATCATCAAAGTCAAGTACCACCACATTGATCTTTTGATCTAGTTTCAATACTTCGGCTGGATGAGAGATACGGCCCCATGAAATATCAGTAATGTACAATAAGCCATCCAGGCCACCCAGATCCATAAAGGCTCCGAAGTCTGTAATGTTCTTCACTGTACCTTCCAATACCTGTCCTTTTTCCAACTTGCTCATAATCTCTGCACGTTGTGCTTCGATATCGCTTTCGATAAGCGCTTTATGAGATACAACAGCATTCTTAATGGCTTCGTTAATCTTAACCACTTTGAACTCCATTGTTTTGTTAACAAACTGATCGTAGTCTGTTACAGGTTTTACATCGATTTGAGAACCTGGCAAGAATGTTTCCATACCAAATACGTCAACGATTAAGCCACCTTTTGTTTTGCTGGTAACGGTACCGGTAATAACTTCTCCGGTTTTGTGCACTTCCACAATGCGCTCCCAGGCACGAGTGATACGAGCTTGCTTACGGCTAAGATTCAAATGACCATTACGGTCTTCTTTTTCTACAACCATTACTTCAACCTCATCTCCTATCTGCATACCTTGCAAATCACGGAACTCATTTAGAGAGATAAGACCATCACTTTTAAAACCAATGTTTAATACAACATCAGTGTTAGTAATACCTACTACCAATCCTTTAATAAGTTCACCATCATTCAACTGTACGAAAGTGTTTTCATACACTTTATCATACTTTGCTTTTTCATCATCAGTGTAGCTGATAACGTTACGCTTGTCTACATTCCAGTCAAAGTCATCATGAGCAGTTGCTGGAGCTTCCACAGGTGCTGTTATTGTCGCTGTAGCAGTTGCTGTAGTATCAGCCCCTGTCTCCTGTGCATCAGCGTTTAATTGTTTTTTAATATTGTTTTCCAACATGATAAAAAATCCCGAAGGGTTTTAAATTCGGGGTTGCAAAGATACTCATTTTCAACTAAAAATCAGGTATTTATCACAATAAACCAGTCAAACTGAAATTATATATTCTGTTCATTTTCAGTAAATTAAAATCGAATATTGGTATTAAATGGCTATTTTCAGCTACTAGCTTAAAAGCTTCTCGTTGGTTTTATTATTTTCACCAAAACTTTTGATCTGCTTTACTACCTATTAAAGCCCTTCGTAAAGATGGCTTTACATTTTTTCATCCCGGAAATAAGCATCAGCAACCCGGCCAATTTAGATAGAAAAGGGCCCTTGCTGATCGCTGCTAATCACCCTAATTCATTGGTAGATGCACTTCTACTGGTGACTCTATTTAAGCAACCTGTTTATTCGCTGGCTCGTGGTGATGTTTTCAAGAATTCTTTTATTAAAAAAATATTATACAAGCTGTACATTTTTCCCGTGTACCGTGTAAGCGAAGGCGTAGAAAATCTTAGCAGTAACTACGATACGTTTTCTGCCTGTCAGGAAATATTTAAGAAAAACGGCATTGTTCTCATTTTCAGCGAAGGAAAATGTATCAATGAATGGCGCCTTCGTCCCTTAAAAAAAGGTACTGCCAGGCTTAGCTTTGCTGCTTGGGAACAAAATATACCTCTTGTGGTCTTGCCCACAGGATTAAATTATAGTTCTTTTAGGAAATTTGGAAAATCTGTTCATCTTCATTTTGGAGAACCCATCGTAAACAATTCTATACCAGATAGCGCATCGAATGGTATTTTATTAAAAGAGTTTAATGCAGTACTCAACAAAGAATTGAAGCAGCTTGTTTACGAAATACCTCACGAAGATGTTTCACAACGCAAAAAGATTTTCGAGGCCAAAAAAATAACAGCTGCACAAGTATTTCTTTTTATCCCGGCACTGGTTGGCTTGTTGTTGCACTGGCCTCTGTCACTACTTCCCAAAGCACTATTATCTCGGGTAAAAAGCAGTGATCACTACGACTCATTTTTGTTCGGTATTCTTCTGGTTGTATACCCTCTCTACTTATTGATTATAGCTTTACTTGTAAGTTTTTTCTTTGACTGGGTAACAGGCTTACTCACCATTCCCTTATTCCTGATTACCGGATGGAGTTATACTAAACTTAAGAAACCAATATGATAATTATATAACCCGCAATGTAGCACATTCATCATCGCATACTATATTTGCGACAGACCATTCGCTATGAAATCTTCCTATACGAAAAATACAATAACACTGGCCATTTCATTTCTATTCTCATATTTTATCTACAGCCAGGATTCAGTGCCACCAGCAACAATTTCCAACACTTCAATAGGTGCAAGATTTCTATTAGGCTCCTATCTTACAATGCACGCCAAAGCAGAATACCTCCGCGATTCTTACTCCTCCTTCACAGAGTTATATTGGCAAAAAAAAACAGATGGCAGTAAAGATTGGCAGGTTGCGCACAACTATCCTTCGTGGGGTGTTTCGCTTATTACCGGCAACACCGGTAGCCGTGAACATATTGGCCGGCTATACGCATTGCAGCCTTACTTTCAATTCCCTTTGCATCGATCTTCTATTTATCAGGCACATCTAAAACTGGGAGGTGGTGCCGGATGGATTACTAAGCCTTATGACCTGAATAAAAATCCTAAGAATACATTGATAGGTACACACCTTAATGCTTTTTTACAGGCTTCTTTACAAAACGAATTTATCATAAGCAAACACCTTGCTGTGGATGCAGGTATTTCTCTAGTACATCTTTCCAATGGTAGTACTACACTTCCTAATTTAGGATTAAATATGCCGCTCATTAGTGCAGGTATGCGTTATACGCCTTCTAAAGAATATATCAATAAAAGAAAATTGCACGATACTTCTTTTTATGGAATAAATTTTTCTATTGGTACATCTGTTTCTGTAAAGCAGGCTCCCTGGGTAGGAGGCAAACATTACCTGATTAATACACTGCATGGAGAAGCCATGAAGCGTCACAGCAGAAACAGTAGCTACGGAGGTGGTATGATTTTATTTTACAATCGTAGTATCAAAAATTTTGAAGAAGAAGCGATTTTAAATGAGGCCAAAAGAAAAAGTTTCCAGGCGGGCATATATGCTTCGTACGAACATTTTTTGGGAAAACTATCCATACCTGTACATATAGGTACTTATCTATACAATGCGGATAAAGAACCTTTCCTTTTTCAGCAATATGGGTTACGGTATCGTATAGCTACCCCGGTTACTATTTCTATTTTATTAAAATCACATATGGGTCAGGCAGATTTTATTCATATAGGAGGGTCTTATAATTTTTAATATGCGACAACTTGTTTTATTCTATTTGCTTTCTTTCATGCTACTACAATCAGGTTGTCGTAAACCCGGTTGCTTAGGTGCTAGCGGCGCAACCGTTACCCGTGAAATGCCCATTACCGGCAGTTTTTCCCAGCTACGATTGAATGACAATATATCACTACATCTTATCCAAGGGATGGAAGAAAAGCTTGTTGTTACGGCACCGCAAAACATCATTCCCAATATACAGGCAATTATTACCGATGAAAAACTCACCATTAGCAATGCTACGGAATGCCGCTGGCTGCGAAATCCTAATGAAAAAATACAAGTAGACTTATACTTTAAAAATATAAATCGACTGGAGTACGAGGGAAGCGGATCGGTAACCAATGCTGATACACTACGATTAGACGCATTAGAAATTGCTGCAGAATTTGGAGCAGGTAATATTGACCTTACTGTGGATACCCGCTACACAGGTTCGCACATTTTTAAAGAAAACACTTTTGTAACCTTGAAAGGCAAAGCCGATTTATGCCTTACTTATACCAGCGCCAGGGCAAAAACAGACATGCGTGATTTTGTAGTGAAGAAAATGGTGATTGAATACGGTGGGCTGGGTGATACGTATATTCAGGCTACAGAGGAGTTGGATGCGATTATTTACTACAAAGGCAATATTTATTACAAAGGCAATCCTACTATTACACGATCTGCTACTTATAGCTCCGGTCGATTAATTCATACACCCTGAGACAATTTGCTTATAGACTTTGCTGCGATGTAACCGCTTGTCCAGGCATGTTGAAAATTAAATCCTCCGGTAATACCATCTACATCCATTATCTCTCCTGCAAAAAAGAGGTGTTCTACTTTTTTACTCATCATCGTTTGATGATCAATTTCACTTAAGCGTATACCACCTGCGGTGACAAATTCTTCTTTATAGGTTGTTTTTCCACTCACTCTTATTTCATAGCCGGTTAAAAAACGTAACAAGTTGTTTTGCATTTTTCCCGGCAAATCAGCCCACCTTGTTTCTGGCAACACTCCTGCTTCGCTAAGAAAAAACTCCCACAATCGCTGCGGAAGAGCAAAAGGATTTCGCTTATCTATTTTCTGTGTCGCTATATTTATTCTGTACTGTGTAAATTTTTCTTTAAGGGATTGCTCATTTTCTTCGGGTAGCCATTTAATAATGGCTGTAAACTCCCAGTTGTTTTTTTGCAATACCCTGGCTCCCCAAGCACTCAGTTTTAGCACAACTGGCCCACTCAATCCCCAGTGCGTAATTAATACAGGCCCTTGTTGCACTAATTTTGCCAACGGCAATTTTATCTCTACCTCCTTCACACTTACTCCCATCAATTGAGTGATAGGATGCTTAGGCAGGTTGAAGGTGAATAATGAAGGTACAGGTTCTTCTATTGTATGGCCTGCTGTAATAAGCCAGTCAAACATTGGCGTTTTAGGATAGCCGCCACAGGCTACACATACATAATTTGCTGTTATTACTTCACCCGATTTACATATAAGCTGAAAAGAATCTTTTTCTTTTAGTAGCTGTGTTATTTCTGTATGTAGCCTTACATTCACTCCATATTCATTAGCTTCTTTTAATAAACAATCAATAATGGTTTGAGAGGTATTCGTGACTGGAAACATTCGCCCATCCTCTTCCTGCTTACTATTTACTCCTCGTTCCTTAAACCATTGCAGAGTATCGTTTACAAAAAACTGATGAAATGTTTTTTTTACAAAATGCTCCCCTCTCGGATATTTTTTACTCATCTCTTGTATATCAAAACAAGCATGTGTTACATTGCATCGACCGCCGCCGCTTACTTTTACTTTAGACAACAGTTTACCCGATTTTTCTACAATCGTTACACTAAGAGAAGGATGTAATCGTGCGGCATTAACAGCACAAAAAAAACCTGCGGCGCCGCCTCCTATTACTATCAGGTTTTGCTTTTTCATCTATATATTTTATCGCTTTTAATGATCAACTGTAATTCGTCAACTACTCTTGCTGTAGGAAGAGTTTGTATAACGCATTTCATAAAAAGAAAACCCTCAGGAGAGGGCTTGCGATTGAGAAATTGAATGCGCTATAAAGAGGTGAGGATTTAATCGCTCCGCCTCTTCAATAATACTGTAATCAGAAAGAATAATCGCCTTGGTTTTCCCTATAGCCACGTCATGCTCAAAGTGTACAGAAGCTTTTCCATCTTTTGTGCGTACTGTCCACCCATCACTTTCTGTATATACATCTTTTGTTCCCAAGTTAATCATAGGCTCGATAGCCAATACCATCCCCTCTTTTAATTTAGTGCCGCTACCTCTTTTACCGTAGTTAGGCACCTGTGGATCTTCATGCATACTTCTTCCCAAGCCATGGCCAACCAACTCCCGCACCACTCCATAACCATGTTTTTTTTCTGTATGCTCTTGTATGGCAAATCCTATATCACCAATTCTGTTACCAGCTACAGCTTTCTCTATTCCCTTATAAAGCGATTCTTTTGTGACAGCAATTAACTTCATCACATCTTCACCGGGATTGCCAATAGCAAAGGTATAAGCATGATCGCCGTGCCATCCATTGAGGATAACGCCTATATCAATAGAAACAATATCACCTTCATTTAATGGTTTTTTTTGGGGAAACCCATGTACTACCACATCATTTACCGATATACAAGAGTTATACGGGTAACCATTATAATTTAAGAAAGAAGGAATGGCTTTATTATCCCTTATCATTTGTCCAATCAATACATCCAGCTCAGCTGTCGTTATACCCGGGCGCAATATCTTAGCTACCTCTGTTAAAGTTTGACTTACCAACAATGCGCTTTTACGCATTAATTCAACCTGTTCCTCTGTTTTGTAGATAATCATTTTGCAAATATCTAATTAAAAACAAAACCCGGCAAATAACGCCGGGCTTTGCCTGTATAATTTTAACATCCGTCTATTAATACTGTACTGCGGAAGTTGTCTGACGTCCTTGTATGCGACCACTTTTCATCAATCCATCGTATTGACGCATGAGCAATTGAGTTTCAATTTGCTGCAATGTATCCAATACCACACCTACCATAATCAACAGAGAAGTACCTCCAAAGAAAGTAGAAAACTCCTGCGTAACACCTAATCGCTGTGCAATGCCTGGCAAAATACCTACAAAGGCAAGCAAGATAGCGCCAGGGAAGGTAATTTTATCCATTATACTACCGATGTAATCGGCTGTAGGCTGTCCAGGTTTCACCCCGGGTATAAAGCCATTATTCTGCTTCAGATTTTCCGATATCTGCTTAGGATTAAATATCAAAGCTGTATAGAGGAAAGTAAAACCAATAACCACCACAGAATAGATAAGCATATACCATATATTCTGATGATCTGTAAACATCCTTGATACTTCATTAGGTCCTTTTCCTAAAGTAAATAAAGTAGGTAAGAACATGATAGCTTGTGCAAAGATGATAGGCATTACACCAGCACTATTTACTTTCAATGGTAAAAATTGTCGGGCCCCTCCAAACTGACGGTTTCCTACAATTTGCTTGGCATAGTTCACCGGAACTTTTCTAACACCCTGTATTAGCACAATACATCCCATAATAATAGCAATGAGAATAGCTATCTCTACCACGAAAATCAATATAGTACCTGTACGAGTTGACTTAGCTGTCAACTCCTGCAAGAAAGATTGTGGTAAGCGGGCTATGATACCTATCATGATGATAAGTGAAGTACCGTTTCCTAATCCTTTATCGGTAATCTTTTCACCCATCCACATCACAAACAAGGTACCAGCCGTTAACACGATTACAGTAGTAAGCCAGAAGTAATCTTTAAATGCGCCGATAACTGCGCCACCAGATGTTTGCTGTAAATACGTAACATAAGCCGAAGCTTGTACGATAGTAACAGCCACTGTAAGATAACGAGTGTACTGATTGATTTTTTTACGGCCGCTGTCTCCTTCTTTTTGCATTTTTTGAAACTTAGGTACCAATACCGTCATCAACTGCATAAAGATAGACGCAGAGATATAAGGCATAATACCCAATGCAAAAATGGAAGCCATATTAAATGCGCCTCCGGCAAAGGTGTTAATAAGATCCAAGATACCGTTTCCTTCGGCCTGATTCAATTCAAGCTTTACAGGGTCAATACCAGGAAGTACAATATGAGAACCGAGACGATAGATGGCAATCATCATCAGTGTGAAAAGGATTTTACCTCTCAACTCTTCGATGCCCCATATATTCTTAAGTGTTTGAATTAATTTTTTCACGGAAATCAAAAAGATTTAAAACGCCTTAAAACATAAAAGACGCATTTTCAAATGCGTCTGCGCAAGTTAGTGAAATTTATTTTACTATTTCAACTGTACCGCCTGCAGCTTCGATAGCCTGCTTAGCTTTATCACTTGCCGCATTTACTTTGAAAGTATATTTTCCTTTCAATTCTCCGTTGCCCAGAATTTTCACACGGTCTGTCTGGCTGATAAGGTTATTCACGTATAAGTTCTCTAAAGAAAACTCAGTGATACCATATTTCTCTGCCAACTGCTCTATCTGACCGATATTGAGAACTTTGTATTCAACACGGTGAACGTTGTTAAATCCTCTTTTAGGAACACGACGCTGAATAGGCATCTGTCCGCCTTCATGCGCCATTTTTCTTTTATAACCAGCGCGGCTTTGACCACCTTTTGTACCTTTTGTAGAAGTACCACCATGGCCCGAACCATCACCACGACCAATACGTTTTGTTTTGTGAGTAGAACCTTTCGCAGGTT
>CAZPPM010000084.1:0-13828 GCA_964588445.1 uncultured Citrobacter sp. | reverse complement strand
TCCCGAATCCGGTCCTCAGTTGTCCTTCGATTGTAATTGTTTGCATTTTTAATTAGTGTTTGTTTATAAAAAAAGTTATAAGCTATTTCTTCGTTGAGAGTGTACAAAAAGACTCGTGATGCTTTTATTTTCAAAGGCATTTCGAATAGCTACTGCAAATAACTCTGCTACCGAAATCACTTTTATTTTTGACCCCTCTTTCCTTATCGGAATGGTGTCGCACACAACCAGTTCTTCCAACACACTATTTTCTATATTCTCATACGCCTTACCACTCAATACAGGATGTGTTATCAACGCTCTTACACTCCTCGCTCCTTTTTCCTTTAATAAGGAAGCACTCTTTGCAAGCGTTCCTCCCGTGTCACAGATATCATCTATAATCACCACGTCCCTACCCGCTACATCTCCTATTACTACCATGCTTGCTATCTCATTTGCCCGCTTACGATGTTTATCACAAATCACCATTTCTGCACTGAAATAGTTGGCAATTTCTCTCACACGATTGGTAGACCCCACGTCGGGGGCCGCAAAGGTAAGGTTTTCCAACCTCAAATTCTCTATGTAAGGGATAAAAACAGCGTGGCTATCGAGGTGGTCCACAGGAATATCAAAATACCCCTGAATTTGAGGGGCGTGCAAGTCCATTGTAATCACCCTATCCGCTCCGGCAGCCACTAACATATTGGCTACCAATTTACTACCAATTGCCACCCTGGGTTTATCCTTCCTATCCTGACGAGCATAACCGTAGTAAGGCATTACTACAATGACTTTGTAGGCGGAAGCTCTGCGGGCTGCATCTATCATTAGCAAGAGCTCCATCAAATTATCTGAGGGGGCGTAAGTACTCTGTACTAAAAAAACAAAGTCTCCCCGAATACTTTCCAGGAAGACAGGACAGATTTCACCATCGCTAAATCGTTGTATACTAATTTTTCCGGGCTTGGTGCCGTACTTCTTACAGATTTCCTCAGCCAGCTCTATAGAACTGGTGCCGGCAAATATTTTTGCAGATTGCATAGCTGACAATGTGGCCAAATGATTTTAGGAGGGGCGAAGATATCAATATCATCGCAATCAGACGGGATGCAATTACAAAATTTTAAAAGAAGTATTCACAGCCTTCTACCTTACCATTGCTGCAGTAGATACCTGCATAGGCAGCGACTCCTTTTTTTCTGTTTTTACCAAATCACTACTGTCTCCAATAGAATTAAAACTATTGAAAATAGAGGAGCAAATAAAAATAGAAAAGAACAGCACGACAACATATACTACTGCAAAAAAGAATACAGGATGTAAAGCGCCAGCTGCTTTAGCGTTTCTGGATTTCATAAAGTACCGATTTTGGTTTTTCTAAAATGGATAAAAGATCTTCTCGACTTAGTTCTGACAACACAAAATTTATTGTATTGTGGGTATAAAAATATTGGTTAAATTGTTTGTATGCAAGAGAAGAAACACCCTATTAATCAATGGGCAAAAGACGATCGCCCTAGAGAAAAACTACTATTAATAGGTGCAGAAAACCTCAGCGATTCAGAATTATTAGCCATACTTATACACAACGGAACCCGCGAAAAATCGGCAGTAGAGCTGGCAAAAGAGCTATTACGACTTAGCGATAACAATCTTACAGAATTAGGGAAACTTTCCGTGAAAGATTTTATGAAAATCAAAGGTATTGGTGAGGCAAAAGGGATTACACTTGCTGCAGCCTTTGAATTGGGACGCCGCCGCCAAGCCACTGCTTCGTTGAAAAAAAACACAATTAGCAGCAGCGCAGATGTTGCACACTACTTAAAAACCCTCCTGAAAGATTATCAGCATGAAGTCTTTGGTGTTGTTTACCTCAACAGGGCAAATAAAATCAATCGCTTTGAAATCATCAGCGAAGGAGGAATCACAGGCACCGTAGCCGATCCCAGAATAATCCTGAAAAAGGCATTGGCCGAGAATGCAGTGAGCCTTATTTTATGCCACAATCATCCTTCCGGTAGCCTGCTGCCTAGTCAGGCCGATAAAATACTGACTGATAAAATAAAACAAGCGGCAGCGTTATTGGATATTAAACTATTAGATCACCTAATTGTGAGTGAAGAGGGTCATTATAGTTTTGCAGATGAAGGTTTACTTTAAGCTTGTGCCGCTGGACCGCCAAAATTCATGGGTAACTGCGTCTCCTCCAAATCCTTAATAGTCCCGTTTACTGCCTCAAACTTATTGATGTTATCAATCAATGCTTTCATCAAGCGCTTGGCGTGTTGTGGCGTAAGTATAATTCTTGATTTTACTTTACTCTTAGGAGTGCCTGGCATTACGTTGACAAAGTCGACAACAAACTCGGCATGTGAATGAGTAATGATAGCAAGATTAGCATAAGTACCTTCTGCTACTTCTTCAGCAATTTCAATATTAAGTTGATTAGGTTGCGGTTGATCTGACATAATTCAATTATTGATGTAAAGTTAAGCGGTTTGCTTCATTTCGCCTCTCGTTTAGCTATTAACAAGCTGCTCCCATTTTTTTTAACAACCGAAAAAACCCACCGTCTACTGTATTTGCTTTTATTCATTCGCTTCAAAATAATATTCTTACTTGCAATCGTAGTTCTGATCGTATGTTGCCGTTTATCTCATCCGTTCCTGTGCCAATTTTATCTTTATCCGAGTAGATTACCTGTGCCCACCTTAACCAACAATCTACTTTAGCCGTAATCGCCACTTTGGTTAAAAAATAATACCGATAACCTTTATCATAAAATACCGGGATAGAGTAGGCATATAGTACATCATTTTCATAGGCATAAAGCCGCGAAAAATAACTATCCGTTTCAAAATATTGTATCCGACTTGTGAGAGATATGCGTGAGAAAGAAGGCTGGTACATAATATCGGCATACAGCAAATAACCATTCTCCTTCTTCTCATGCTGTTTCACCCAGCTTATCTCAGCCCTTTTGCGAAAGGTAAGGGTAGGACTTATTTTGTAACTCAAATGAATTCTTACATTCTTTCTGTTTACGGGTTCCAGAAAATTGAACACTGTTTGATTGTCACTCACATTTCTTTCCTTGGCCTCGTTGCGATAACGTAAATAGGTATCTAATTTCTTATCTGGTTTATAGCTTACCTGCACCGTATAATCTCTTCCTCGACTCGGTGCATCAGTAAGATATTTTATCCAGGGAAAATGATAAAAATCTGCAAAAGCATCAATTCGCCATCCATTATAAGGCCGGAAGTTGGCTCCTATAAAAAAGCCTCTCTCATTGGAAGGCTGTGTGTTTTCCGTAAAAGCATTTCCATTGATGGCCTGGTAACCTGTTGCAATATTCCTGTAGAGCATTGACATATCAAGACGGGAATCCACGCTTATCATGGCTCCACCAAGCATTGCTTTGTTACCTACTTTATCTATAGCCATCTCTCCAAAAAAATGGATATTCTTATGCGTATACCCAGCATCCACACTGGTATTCATCCATTTTTTACCGGCAATAGCAAAATAATTATACGGTTGATCTCTCTTCTGCAAAGGAAGTCCAAAAGAATAATGAATCGTATTTACAGCAATGTAGCCATTCCGTTTTTTATACTTTACTGTACCGCCCCATGTCAATTGTGACAAACTATTTCTATCCTCTATCTCTGATGGCGTACGGTGGTATCCATTCATTTTAAAGGATGAAAAATAGACTTCATCAGCAGAATCGCTAATCGTATTCGCACTCAGTTTTCGATAAGAAACAAACGTAGTGGCTTCAATGCTTTTCTTCCCAATTGTAACACCTAACCCTCTATGAAAATTATACTCACCGGCGGAGTTGTAGGGTCGCAATGTGGCCGATTGCCTTTTTACTCCAGCTACACCCACACTTTTACTAAAGGCTAAACTTTGCCATTGAATAAGCCCTTGCCCCATATTAATAGCAAAGTCTCCTAAGGCCAATGCTTTTACGATTCCAATATCTCTTGCAAATAAATTATACGAATAAAAATCAAAGCCTGCTTTTTGTTGATTAGCAAAAAAGGGCTCGCCTGCATCTTTATCTCCCAATATGCCTAACTGTAATAAATTTTTATAGGTGTATCGATAGCGAAAAAATAAGCGCTGTGGACTGCCTAAGTATTGGGTTCCCACTCCGGTATAAGCTTTTGATTTTTCCAGTACCTGCGATGCTCGTAGTAACAAGCTATGTTCTCCCTCTCGTATTCGTTTTCTAAAATCATCTTTCACATAGTATGATGGCGCCACCTTAATATATGGGAGTAGCCGCTTAATCAATTCTGTATCCCAATAAGGAACTGCCTGTAACTCATACACACTTAAAAAATCACCCAACAGTTTTTTATAAGCGAGCAAACTGTTTATCTGTATATCCGACAATATACCCAGAAGCAGTAATGCCTCACTCGTGGCCATATTTAAGTTTAACGGAAATCTTCTATAATACTCCAATTGCTGCAACTGGCTATCATCCTCCGTCTCCATCTCTTCCCTATTGGTAATATCCTCTAGTTGCTGCTCCGTAACCGGCGGAGGTACCACTTGTGTATATACCTTATTGCCAACGAACAACAAGCCTAGAAAAATCAGTATGATATAGAAAATTTTCAATCGCTTTTTTTAAAATCAACAACCAATAACAACCCTGGCGTAATGCCCAACTGCGGGTGAAAAGAAGCCGTCACATCCAATCGCAATTGCTGGTATCGTATACCAACGCCCATGTAAAAAGAATGTGTAGCCGTAGTAATGCCTACTCTTGCATGTAACTTCTCTATCAACTGGTAATGCAGTGACGTGTTAATATATACCGGCTTATCTTCTTCTTTGATTAAGGCTGCTCCAAGAAATACATTATCAGAAATATCGTAGCCCCAACCCATTGTATAAATAGCCGGAAGCTTTTCAAGGCCATTTCTACCAAATCGTCCCCCTACCGGGTTATTAAGATGAATACCTGTGTGCAACTTTGTAGTGAGATGAAAAATGGCTCCCGCTTCCAAACTCACCGCTCCATCATTTCCATATCCCTTTACAGCGAGTCCATTGTAATTAAATTGTGCCCCAATAGAAATAAGGGAGCCCATTTTTCTGGCATAAGCCAAACCAATCTTGGTGGTATTAAACTCACTTGAACCTCCATAACCTACCGCCACCCCAAAATTGCCGGAAGAAGTAGGCAATGCTACCAAGCCCTGATAAGTAGTTAGCTCGGTCAAGCCAAACCGTCTTTCACTATAAAGAGCAGTAGCCATATGTTCCTGCTCGGCAAGAGAAGCCTGGTTGGATTGTATAGAAAAAACATCCCTGTGTGCTATGCTATAAGCAAGCGGACTTGTATAATGAATCGGTTGCTGAAGTAGCTGTGCTTTTACTTCAGGCGGTCTTGCTGCAAGCAAGAGGCAGAAAATGTACATTTCCTTTGCCATAGGTTAAGGTTAGCGTTGAGATTGTTAAGTTACTTCTTTTACTGCAATTATCCTTTGGTGCAAATGTAGCAGGACACTACCTTTGCGGCATGCAGATTTTAGACGGAAAGAAGGCCGCCCAAGCCATAAAAGATGAACTAAAAATAGACGTAGCGCAACGAGCCAATACAGGAAAAAAGATTCCCCATTTGGCAGCCATTCTTGTGGGAAATAATGGTGCCAGCGAAACCTATGTAGCCGCTAAAGTAAAAGCTTGTGAAGAAACAGGCTTTCGGTCTACTCTAATAAGACTTGAAGAGGACAGCTCAGAAGTCAGGCTGCTGGAGGTAATTGAAACATTAAACAACGACCCCGACATTGATGGTATTTTGGTACAATTACCTCTGCCCGGAAATATTGATGCAAAAAAAATTATCAATGCCATTCACCCGGATAAAGATGTAGACGGTTTTCACCCTGAAAATGTGGGCAAAATGGTAGAGGGAATTACCACCTTCTTACCCGCTACGCCTTATGGTATTATGTTATTACTGTCCCATTACCAAATAGACACAAAAGGAAAACATGCCGTCGTTATTGGTCGCAGCAATATCGTAGGACGCCCTATGAGTATTTTATTAAGTGGAAATAGCAATCCCGGTAATTGTACAGTTACCCTTTGTCATTCCCATACAAAGAACCTGAAAGAAATTTGCCTACAGGGAGATATTATTGTTGCGGCGCTGGGGGCTCCGGAATTTGTAAAAGCCGACATGGTAAAAGAAGGTGCTATTGTGATTGATGTAGGCATTACAAGAGTAGAAGACAGTACCCGCAAATCGGGATTTCGCTTAAAAGGTGATGTTTCTTTTGACGAAGTATCCCCTAAAACTTCCTGGATTACACCCGTTCCCGGAGGTGTGGGTCCTATGACCATTGCTGCATTGATGAAGAACACCTTTAGTGCTTGTGAGGCCAAAAACTAATATGTCATCTACCCTACCCATAGCAACTACAAAAGATACTGATTCTTTACCCGTGATGGAGTATTTCTATACCATTCAGGGAGAAGGCTATCATCAAGGCAAAGCTGCTTATTTCATACGGTTGGGTGGATGTGATGTAGGTTGTGTATGGTGTGATGTAAAAGAAAGTTGGGATGCAACGAAGCACCCACTCGTTTCTATTGATACCCTCCTTAAAGAAATAAAAAAAACGCCTAGCCCTATTGCTGTTATTACAGGAGGCGAACCACTATTACACAACTTAGATGCCTTTACCATTGCGCTACGCCAGCAAGGCATTCAAACCAATATAGAAACATCTGGTTCTTCTCCACTTAGCGGCACATGGGATTGGATATGTCTTTCTCCAAAAAAATTCAAAGCTCCGTTGCCCGAAGTAATAACCAAAGCGGATGAATTAAAGATTATCGTTTATAATAAATCTGATTTTGTCTGGGGCGAAAAATTTGCGGCCCAAGTTTCACCAAAATGTAAACTATACCTGCAACCAGAGTGGAGCAAAGCCAATGAAATGACACCGCTGATGGTGAATTACATCAAAGCAAACCCACAGTGGGAACTTAGCCTGCAAGTACATAAATACATTAATGTACCTTAACAAGAAAAGGGATACTAAATAGTATCCCTTTCTTATAATTGTATATCACTCCTATCATCCTTTCTCTTCAAAAACACCTTTCCAAAGTAGCGCTGCTGCAATAGCCCCCACTAAGGGTGCTACAATAAATAACCATAGCTGCGATAAAGCATTACCGCCGGCAAATAGTGCAGGCCCAAAACTACGAGCCGGATTTACAGAAGTACCTGTAATAGGAATAGCTACAAGGTGTATCAACACCAACGTTATACCAATAGCAAGACCGGCCATACTGCTATTACCCCATTTACTGGTAGTAAAGAAAATTACAAATAAGAATAAAAAAGTAAGAACCGCTTCTGTAATAAAAGCACTCGTCAGGTTATAATTTCCACCATACCCTTCTCCCCAACCATTAGAGCCTAACCCCCATTCTCCTACTCCGGTAAAGCCTGCATGTCCTTGAAGAATGAGCAATAATACCCAGGCTCCTGCTACAGCACCCATCAATTGTGCTACAACATAGCTTAGTGCATCGGCTACTTTTATCTTACCCGCCACCAGCATGGCGATGGTAATAGCAGGGTTAATATGGCATCCTGATATAGGCCCAATAGCATATGCCATCGCGACTACTGCCAATCCAAAGGCAAAAGAAATTCCCAGCAAGCCAATACCGGCAGGACCACTATCAGCTACTCCCGCTACTACGGCTGCACCACAGCCAAATAGTACAAGGGAAAAAGTGCCAATAAATTCAGCAATTTGTTTTTTCATATATTATGTGTTGGTTTGGTGACAAAAAAGAAGATTCGCTTCGTTTACAAAGCCCTTCTCACGATTCTTGCAATAGATACTAAAAACAACCTTTTGGTTTCCCAAACAGTCATTTTTTTATACATTCTTTCGTATTAAAAAAAACACTACAGGGAATAAAATAAAAACTCAAGCGTTATAAATCTATGAAATCTCACGTTACCAGTAGTATACTTGTTTTTTTCCTATTCTTTTTATTATCCAAAGTCACTGTTGCTCAACAATATGATCCTCAAAAAATAAATAAAAAAGCGGTCACACTTTACAATGAGGGGATAGAAAGAGCTCGTGACGGTCACTTGGTATCGGCTACAGGCTTATTGTTACAAGCCATTAATGTAGATAAAAACTATGTAGATGCTTACCTGTCACTGGCAGGCGTGTACAGCGAAATGAAAAATCCAAAAAAAAGCATTACCTATTACGAAGCCGCTATAGCTCTCGACAGTATATATACATTGGAATATAAACTTCCTTACTCCATCAGCCTTGCCGGAGCTGGAGAATTTGAAAAAGCGCTAGGAGCTATCACTGATTTACTTAACAAGAAGCCCCCTAAAAACGAAAAATCCCTGAAAGCAGCCCAGTATAGAAAAAGCAGTTACGAGTTTGCTGTTGACTATAATAAGAAAAATGCTCTCTCCAATTATACATTCAGTCCCGAAAACTTAGGCCCGGCTATTAACACGGCAGAACTGGAATACTTCCCCTCTCTTACGATTGATGGAAGCGATTTAGTTTTTACCAGAAGATTAAATGGCAACAACGAAGATTTTTTTATCAGCACAAAAGAAAACGGTCAATGGCAAACAGCCAAACCAATGACAGGCGATATCAATACACCTCAAAACGAAGGCGCTCAAAACATTTCTCAGGATGGAGAATGGCTGGTACTTACCGGTTGTAACCGCCCCGATGGTTTTGGAAGCTGTGACATTTACATTTCATATAAACAAAAAGACGGGAGCTGGAGCAGTGCCACCAATATGGGAAGTCGCATCAATACGGATCAATGGGAGTCGCAGCCCTGCCTTTCTCCCGATAAACGAGCTTTATATTTTGCCAGCAGACGCTTGGGCGGCTATGGCGGAAGCGATATATATGTTTCCTATTTGCAGGATAATGGTAAATGGAGCGAACCGGAAAACATGGGGCCAACTATCAATACACCGGGAGATGAGCAATGTCCTTTTATCCATGCAGATAACCAAACATTATACTTTACCTCCAACTACTGGCCCGGCTATGGCGATGATGATATGTTTTTATCCCGCAAAGGCCCTAAGGGTGATTGGAGTCAGCCGATCAATCTGGGCTATCCTATTAATACCATTGATAAAGAAGGAACTTTATTTGTAGCCGCCGATGGCAAAACAGCCTATTACTCTAGTGACAAAGCAGGTACTAAAGGCGGATTGGATATTTTTTCATTTGAACTTAGAGACGACATAAGACCGTACAAAACTTTATGGGTAAAAGGGAAAGTATTAGATAAAGAAACAGAAAAAGGATTACCTTCTTCGGTAGAGCTTCGCGATCTCGCTACTAACCGTGTCATCAACAATGTGCAAACGGATGAGCTGGGCAATTACCTGATTACACTTCCTACCGGAAAAGATTACAGCTTCAACGTAAGTCGTAGTGGTTATCTTTTTTACTCAGACAACTTTCTACTTGCGCAATCCTCCCCCGATTCTACCTACACTAAAAACATACCGTTACAAGCAATTGCCGTCAATGCAGCAATTGTATTGAATAACATTTTCTTTGCTACGAATCAATATGAGTTAATGCAGGCTTCCACCGCAGAGTTGGATAAAGTCATTCAATTGCTACAATTAAACCCCACACTCAAAATTGAAATAGGCGGTCATACGGATAACACCGGGAAACCTGCTGACAACATAGAGCTAAGCAATAACAGGGCAAGAGCAGTGATTCGTTACCTTACAGATAACGGCATCCCGCTTACAAGGCTTGCAGCTAAAGGCTACGGACAAACGAAACCGGTAGCCGATAATAATAACGATGAAGGAAAAGCTAAAAACAGAAGAACAGAATTAAAAATCATTAGCCGATAAACAATCTTCTCTTTTTTTATAAAGGTGGTAGCCACAATCAAATCAATTGCTGTATTTTTATTGTGCTACTCCTGGAAAATGACCAACGAACTCTTCTACACTATTGCACTTACTCTAGTGCCGGGCATAGGAACCGTGCAGGCAAAACAATTGTTGCAAGAATTTACTCCTGAAGAAATTTTCAAAGCAAAGAAATCGCAACTGGAAAAAATTGAGGGTATTGGTGAAATAAGAGCGCAAAGTATTCTTAGTTTCTCTGCCTTTGAAGAAGCAGAAGAAGAAATTGCTTTTATCGAGAAATACAAAATCACGCCGCTAACTATAACTGATAAAAATTATCCTAAGCGATTATTAAATTGCTACGACCCACCTGTTATACTTTATCATAAGGGGACAACTGATTTCAACACAACGAAAGTACTAGCGATTATAGGCAGCCGTAAGCACACGGAGTATGGGAAAAGTGAAACAGAAAAAATCATCAGCGAACTTACAGACAAAGATATATTGATCATTAGTGGGTTGGCCTACGGCATAGACGCTATTGCACATAAAGCCGCTCTACAAAGCGGCCACCCTACGGCAGGTGTATTGGCGCATGGCCTTAGCCAATTATATCCCGCACAACATGCTTCGCTGGCAAAAGAAATGATAGCACACGAAGGCGGGCTGCTAACAGAATTTAGAAGTAAGACAAACCCCGACAAACATAATTTTCCTATTCGCAACCGCATAGTAGCGGGACTTGCCGATGCTGTATTGGTAATAGAAACAGCCGTAAAAGGCGGAAGCATGATTACCGCTGAGCTTGCCAATAGCTATAATAGAGAAGTATTTGCCTTACCGGGAAAAACCACAGATCGCAAAAGCACTGGTTGCAATTATTTAATAAAAAACAATAAAGCCATTTTGCTGGATAGCACAGAAGGCTTGTTACAATCCATGAATTGGGACAATCAAAAGAAAAAATCAACCGCTATGCAGCAAAAATTATTTACGCTCCTGAGCGATGATGAAAAACTAATTGTCAGATTACTAAATGAATGTGGAAAGCTGCATATTGACGAGCTGCGTCAAAAAACAAATTTTTCCGGAAGTAATATGGCAGCAGCTATTTTGAATCTTGAACTTCAGGGGGTTATTCTATCTTTACCGGGAAAAATCTATATACCAGGTTGATAGTAAAAAGCAACGTACCATCAAGTAGTGTTGTCATGTACAAAGATTAATCAAGGATAAGTAGCCGTAGCCATGTTCAAGAAGATTTTTGTTTTTTTATTTAGCGTTTTATTTGCCCATCATATTTCTTATACCCAAGCCTGCACGACACTTGGGCAAACCCCCGCCACAGCATTTCCTGTATGTGGTACTACGAAATTTGAACAGCAAAATGTTCCTATTTGTACCTCTCACGATTTATTTGTACCCGGCTGTCAGGATGGTGCGGTTTATGCAAATAAGAACCCATTTTGGTATAAATTCACCTGTTTCGAATCAGGCACATTGGGCTTTACCATTACGCCCAATGATCCTACCGATGACTACGACTGGCAATTGTATGATATAACCGGCCTCAATCCCGATGAAGTATTCACCAATAGAAATATCATCGTAACAGCAAACTGGGCAGGCAACCCCGGCCCTACGGGTACATCCGCGAATGGAGCACCTTACATTCAATGCGCTTCTTCCTACACAGGCAACGAACCTCGTTTTGCAAGAATGCCCAATCTTATTAAAGGACACGAATATATTCTTCTCGTAAGTCATTTCACCAATACACAAAGTGGTTATTCACTCGAGTTTAGTGGAGGCACTGCCGTTATTACCGATCCTACTACACCGCATATGGAAAAAGCCGCGCCGGATTGCGATGGGTTGGTGATTACCTTAAAGTTGAATAAAAAGATGAGATGTAATTCACTTACAGATAATGGTAGTGAATTCAGCATTTTTCCAGCTAACGCAACGATAACCAGTGTAACACCTATTAATTGCTCTTCAGGTTTTGACTTTGATTCTGTACGCATTACTTTATCTAATCCGTTGCCCTCCGGTAGCTACGAGCTTATCATCAACAATGGCACGGACAACAACACTTTATTGGATAATTGTGAAACCCCTATAACACCGGGAGAAAGAACACCCTTTTCTTATTTTCGTCCACAGCCCATCTTCGCTGATAGTATAGGAACCATAGGTTGTGCGCCTGATGAATTAAAATTATATTTTCCCAAACGTATACAGTGTGCTACCATAGCGGCCAACGGTAGCGACTTTTCTATTACCGGATCCCGACCTGTTTCCGTTATTGGTGCCAGCGGAAATTGTATAGAGGGGTTGAGCAATGTGATTACCATCCGCTTATCAGAGCCCATCTACACACAAGGCAATTTTCAACTTCGCCTACTCGCAGGAACAGATGGTACAACCGTAATTGACGAATGCGGACAGGAATCACCCGTACAACTTATTCCTTTTTCTACAGTGGATACCGTATCAGCCGTATTTAATTATACTACTCTTTTAGGTTGTCGTTTTGACACACTCAGCTTCGTACACAATGGCGCTCACCAGGTGAATAGCTGGAACTGGTCATTCAACAATACGCAACGGAGTACGCCTACACACCGTATTATATGGCCGGCCACTTCTGTAAACAATATATCGCTTATTGTAAGCAACGGAATTTGTAATGATACCAGCGCTATTACCATTACACTGGACAATGAGGTAATTGCCGACTTTGATATTCCTCCCGTTATTTGCCCGGAAGATCCGTTGGAAGCAATTAACAAAAGTCAGGGATTAATCGATCAGTGGCAATGGAATTTTGCGACCATTAATAGCAGTACATTACAAAATCCCACCCCCTTACTTTTTCCGGGAATTAATCAGGAAGTCATATATGCTATAAAATTAAAAGCAACCAATACGACATTAGGTTGTACAGATAGCATACAAAAACAATTACGTGTGCTTGACAATTGTTTTATTGCTGTGCCTACAGCCTTTACTCCCAACGGAGACGGCATCAATGATTTTTTATACCCTAATAATGCTATTAAAGCTGACAAGCTAAATTTCAGTGTGTACAACAGATGGGGGCAACTTGTTTTCAACTCTAAAGACTGGAGGCAAAAATGGGATGGTAAAATAAACGGAGTAGAGCAGGCTACAGGTGTATATGTATGGTTTTTGGAATACACACATACCGACACAGGAAAGAAAGTGTTTCAAAAAGGAACAACCACACTCATACGGTGATGTAAAAAAAGGGGGAAATAGATTAAACCATTCCCCCCTTTTAGAATAAATTTTCAACTTACTCTGTAGGCAAGTTGAAATACTTTGCGACAGCATAGTAATCGCTCATATCCAATCCTTGCACATTGCGGCCATTGGTAAGTACACCCGCTGGAATTATGATTACCCTAGTAGACGTAAATGTTTCTGATCCTGTACCTGCTACGCGGTTAATAAGCAGCGATGGTGTTCCGGAGGCCTGAGCGTGTACAAAAGTTCTGTATTCTCTGGAACCTCCAGCCGTAGTGCCCGGCAATGAATACCAAAAAGCATTCCCGGGGTTTACATAAGTAAAATAAGCAGACCCGTTAAGTTGGGTCTGAGTGATGCCTGTAAGAGAATAGCTAAGTTCAGCGCCGGAATGCACTTTGGAACCATACGTAATTTGGATAACATTAGCGGTACCGGCAACCCCCTGAGATCCTGTTGGCCCTTGAGGCCCCGCAGGCCCTTGTGCTCCTTCAGGACCAGTAGCGCCTGCCGGACCTTCTTTAGAACAGGAGGCAAAACCTATCAATACGGCTGCAAAGAATAAATAGAGTACATTTTGTTTTCATAATTGAAATTTTATGCTGTTTAAATAATGACATAGAAAACCTG
>CAZPPM010000083.1:0-13956 GCA_964588445.1 uncultured Citrobacter sp. | reverse complement strand
AATGTATAACAAGCGCATTGTATTCATGGCAGCCTGCATCGGCATGTTGTTGTTTGGCGTTTGTTTTATAACATTAGGCAGTGTAGCAGCTCCCCTTCGGGAAAAATTTGCACTCGATGGTGTAGGAGCCGGTACGTTGTTTTCTATATTACCATTAGGCATACTGACGGGATCTTTTTTATTTGGGCCTATTTGTGATCGTTATGGCTACAAGCGCTTACTTACAATTGCTTGCATGGGTTTATTTGCGGGCTTTGAAAGCATTGCCTTTTCCTCTTCGCTTCTTCTTTTAAAAGTGGGAGTTTATATAGTGGGAGTTTGCGGTGGTATTATTAATGGGGCTACTAATGCTTTGGTAGCAGATATTAGCACAACGAATAAAGGAGCTAACCTGAGCTTGCTGGGCGTTTTCTTTGGAGCAGGGGCATTAGGCATGCCTTTATTGCTAAGCCTGCTTGCTCATTATATTACTCCGTTAACCATATTGGCATGGGTAGGATCCTTTACTATAGTGGTTGCGGCTATTTATTGTTTCGTTGTTTTTCCTGCGCCTAAGCAGCCAGAGGCTTCACTGGTTACCAACTGGCCGTCGCTAATGCAACCAATTTTATTGTTAGCGGCTTTTTTCCTTTTTTTTCAAAGTAGTCTGGAAGCTATTATCAATAACTGGACAACGACCTACCTAAAAGAGCAAAACAATATTGCAGAAAAGAAAGCATTATTTGCTTTATCCATTCATATTGCCGGTATGATTGTGATGCGTTTACTTTCCGGAAGCGTATGTAGAAAAATAGAACGAGCAACAATGCTTTGGATAGGATTATTATTATTGACAACAGGTATATTGTTGATGCAAATGGGTAGTACGCTATTCTGGATTACCGCAGGATTGTTTTTATCCGGTGCAGGTCTTGCCGAAGGGTTTCCTGTACTACTTGGGTTAGTGGGCGAACGTTTTACAAAGCTCTCCGCTACAGCTTTCAGTTTTGTCTTCACAATTGCGCTTATCGGTAATATGCTTATTAATTATCTCATGGGTATCGTTGTTGAAAAATATGGCGTGGCTCATCTTACGACTGTCGCTTATATCGAAATAATCGCGATGGCAATTCTTTTTCTTTTAGTAACACAGCAAATAAAAAACAAAAAATAGAAGACTATGTTAGCAACACAATGGCTTACGAATGTAAGAGACGTAATGGCAAAAATTGAAACAACACAAATGGAAAATATACGCCAGGCAGCTACACTCATGGCAGATACCATTGAGGCAGGCCGTTGGGTGCATACATTTGGCTGTGGACATGCCACTATTCCTGTAGAAGAAATGTATCCGCGTATTGGCGGTTTTGTTGGCTTTCATCCGATGATTGAGTTACCGCTTAGTTTCTTTACCCGCATCACTGGAGAAATGGGCGTGCATCAGTTTGTCTTTTTAGAAAGAGTGGAGGGGTATGGAGTAGAGATAATGAAAGGATACAATTTTGATACGAGAGATACTATGTGGCTTTTTTCTCATTCAGGGATTAATAATGTTAATATCGACATCGCTTTGGAGTCGAAGAAAAAGGGTATGAAAGTCGTTGTGTTTGGCTCTGCAGCTGAGGCAAAAGGAAAACAAACAAGACATTCTTCCGGAAAAACCATTTTTGATATTGCCGATGTAGTGGTAGATAGCTGCGCACCGATTGGCGATGCGGCCGTGCCGTTAAAAAACCATCAGGATAAAGTAGGGCCCGTATCTACCATGGCCTTTGTAACTTGCGTATGGATGACAGTGACGACTGTTGCAGAAATATTGGCGGAGAGAGGTGTGAAATTATTTATTCATCCTTCTCATAATGTACCCGGCGATACAACTGCTAGAGAAAGACTGGAAGATGCATTGGCTGAATATAAAAGAAGAATTGCCGGAGTATAAATCAAGATGTACGCATTTAGTAACGCAATCATATTAACAGGAACAGAAGAGCTGTATGGTAAGGCGCTGTTAGTAGAAGGAGACAGTATTGTATCTATTGTAGGTAAAGAAGATATTCCTCCTGCTGCAGAGATAATTGATTGTAACGGGCAATATGTTGCCCCTGGCCTAATCGACTTACAGATATACGGTGGCGGCGGTTATTTATTTTCTGAGGCATTGAGTGCAACGGCTCTTAGCTCCATGGTCGATGCTTTGGTAAGGAGCGGTACTACTTCTTTTCTTCTTACACTGGCAACCAATACGCTGGAGGTATTTAAAAAAGCAATTGAGATTGTAAAAGAAAATCCTCATCCTGCTTTGTTGGGATTACATTTCGAAGGCCCCTACCTGCACCCCGTAAAAAGAGGCGCCCATCCTGCAGCACTATTACGTACGCCGGAAAGAAAAGAAATAGAAGCTTTACTTAAAAAGGGAAATGGTGTTATTAAAATGATGACCATTGCTCCTGAGTTATTTTCGAACGATCTCTTACAGCTATTCGCAGATTATGGAGTAGTACTTTCTGCCGGTCATAGTAATGCTACCTATAAGCAGGCTGAGGCTGCATTTAGTAGCGGGGTAAAAACAAGTACACATTTATTTAATGCGATGCCCTCCCTGCATCATCGGGATCCGGGGTTGATAGCAGCCATTTATGCGGCAAAGAATGTATATGCCAGTATTATTGCAGACGGTGTACATGTGGATTATGCTATGGTAGCTATCAGCAAAAAAATAATGAAGGAGAGATTGTTTTTAATCACCGATGCAGTGGAAGAGACCAGCACAGGTATTTACCAGCACGTAAAAGCAGCCAATCGCTTTACACTGCCGGATGGTACTTTGTCTGGCTCTGCGCTCACGATGCTACAAGCGGTAAGCAACTGTGTACAACAGGCTGGTATAGCTTTACCAGAAGCGGTAAGAATGGGAACACTGTATCCGGGAAATGTGATGCACCTTTCTTCTTTAGGAAGAATACAAGCAGGCAATAAAGCCGACCTGATCATTTTTTCAAAAGACTTTACTTTACAGCGGGTAGTAAAAAATGGCAAGTTGATCCATTAAGCAGCAACATAAAAATGCAGGAAGACGTTTTAAAAGAAATAGCGGCGCAACTGCGCTGTCCCTCCGGAAAAAATGGCGAAGAGACTGGTCTGATGATGCAGGCATCCAACAAGAATATGACACAGCAGGCTTTGCTGGCATTGGAGCCAATAGAAGTAGGAACTGTACTGGAGATAGGGCATGGTAAGGGGGAGCATATTGCTGGTTTTTTGCAAGCAAAAAAGCAGCTGCATTATAAAGGTCTGGACATTTCCCCTGTGATGCATGAGCAGGCAAAAGAAAAAAGTGAAACTTGGATTGAAGCCGGCCGGGCAGATTTTTACTTATATGAAGGAGATTTGCTTCCTTTCGCCAAAGATTCACTGAATGCTATTGTTACTGTCAACACGATTTACTTTTGGAATAATCCATTGTCTTTTGCGAAGGAAATATACAGAGTGTTACAACCGAGTGGCAAAGTGGTTATTGGTTTTGCGCAGGAAAAGTTTATGAAAACGCTGCCGTTTACTTCTTTTGGTTTTACTTTGTACAATACTGAAAAAGTTATTGCATTATTCCTTGATGCCGGATTTACTTCTTTTAGTGTACAGGATTATGAAGAAAATGTAATGAGCAAAACAGGGGAAGCGATAAACCGAAGCTTTTCAATATATGAAGCTATCAAATCAGCCGAATAGTTGTGATATCATTTTTTCAATAACAGCATATCCCATCCAGCTCATTATTATTACGACTACCCATCCAGCTATCGTTAGCCATAAAGGATGCTTATAGTCTTTCATAAATGTAGATCGTGAAGCCGCCAATAAAAGTACAGCTAAGGCTATCGGTAGTATCAACCCATTAACAGCGCCAGCCAAGACAAGCAGCTGTACGGGATTTCCTTTTATCAGAAAAATGGATAGTGATAATAAAATGAAAAAAGTGACTATCCATTTTTCATTTCTTGCAATAAAAGGCGATAAGGTTTTCCAGAAGCTGACAGAGGTATAGGAAGCGCCTATGACGGATGTAATCGCCGCAATCCATAATACAATACCAAAGAAGATATACCCTATAGTACCCGCTGCAGCTTGAAAAACAGTCGCTGCAGGATTGTTGGCAGTGAGTACTGTGCCATTGGAGACAACCCCCAGTACAGCAAGAAATAAAATAGCCCGCATAAGAGAGGTAACCAGTATACCGGTAACGGCACTTCTTCTTACTTCTTTTTTATTTTCTTTACCTGCAATACCTGCATCTAATAAACGATGTGCGCCGGAAAAAGAAATATAACCGCCAATCGTACCTCCCACGATGGTAATGATTTTAAAGAAATCAATTTTCTCCGGCCATACAGTCCGATACAAAGCTTCACCTACGGGTGGAGAAGCAACGAAAACTACATACACAGTAAGCCCAATCATTAGCAAGCCTAAGCTTTTCATAATAACATCTATCAGCTTTGCGGCTTCCTTCATCCAAAAAATTAGAATAGCAATAACCGCACTGATGATAGCACCCACTTCAACAGGTAACCCACTAAGTACATTCGCGCCCATACCTGTTCCGGCAATATTGCCAATGTTGAAAATCAAACCACCAAAAGCGATCATTCCCGCTAGGAAAAAACCTAAGCCGGGTAAAAAACCGTTGGCAATATCCTGTGCTCGTTTACCTGTTTGGGTAATGATTTGCCAAATGTTTACTTGTGCAGCAATATCAATAAGAGCAGAGATAAGAATAACAAAACCAAAGCTGGCAAGCAGGTCTTGTGTAAACAAACTTGTTTGTGTTAGAAACCCGGGACCAATCGCCGATGTAGCCATTAAAAAAGCAGCACCCAGTATGGCAGATTTATTTTTCATGCTTCCAATGATAAATTTTTTCTACCAATGTTTCCGCATTGGGATTATCTCCGTGTACACATATCGTATCGGCGTTTAGGAAAATTTTCTTGCCGGATAAAGTAGTGACGGATTGTGCAGAAGTTATTTCTTTTACTTGTATTAATATGTCGTCAACATTCTCTATCAGTGATCCTTCTTGTGATCGGGTCGTAAGCGATCCATCATCTTGGTAGCTGCGATCAGCAAAAGCCTCTTGCGCTACGCTAAGCCCGATGGCTGTTGCTGCTGTAATGGAGTAGCTATTGCTTAAACCAAACACGACAAGTGTTGGATCTATATCTTTTATGGCGTTGGCGACGGCTTGTGCAGTAGCAAAATCTTTAGCAGCTTGATTATACAAGGCTCCATGAGGTTTTACATGATACACGGGCATTCCTTCTGTTGTAGATAGTTGTAAAAAAATTTGTAGCTGTTCCTGAACCAGATTATAAATAGCTGTAGTGCTAAGAAGCATAGCTGTCCTACCAAAATTTTCTTTGTCAGGGAAAGAAACATGCGCTCCTATTTTTACATCATATTTTTTAGCAAGGCTTATCGTCGTACGTATTGTTGTTGTATCACCTGCATGATAACCACAAGCAATGCTGGCGGCATCAATAAATGGCATTATCGCTGCATCATTACCTATGCCTTCACCCATATCGCAATTAAGTATCAAACTTTTTTGATTCATTTTTTACAATGGACAGCCATCCAGGCTTCCAGCTTATAAAAAGCGGCAAACTTTATTTGTTGTAAATGCTGTTGTTGTGCTATTAATTTTTCTTCGGCCTCTTTTTGTGTTATTACTTGAAAATGTATTTTTTCTCCGGGCGTTGCTTGTGCCAGCGCAGAGCGGTGAGCACTAATAACCTGAGCAATTCTGGGATAGCCCCCTGTCGTCTGGTGGTCGGCCATTAAGATAATAACCTGCCCATTAGGTAATAATTGTAATGTGCCAAACTGCACACCAGAAGAGACCAGTTCTTCCTGTGTATTTTTTTGCAATGGCTCTGCTATAAGTTGATAGCCCATTCTATCGGAGCGGCTGTCTATCTGAAATGCTTGTTGAGATAATTGTTTCTGGGCTTCATCCGTCAACCAATGCCATTCAGGACCTTTCAAAATAAAGTAGCTTTTCTCTTCTTTGTCGCCATAGACATTTACTTTCCAAGGCAATTCTTTTATAGTGGTTACTTCTTCGCAAAAGAGTATTTTTTTATGGAAAGAGATTGTATCATTTTTTTGCAAAGCCCTTCCGTTGTATCCTCCTTGCTGTAATTTGACATGTGTACTTTTGCTACCCATCCATTCTTGTATTGCAAACCCTCCGTGCAAGGCAAGATAGGCCCGCCCTCCGTTTTTTCGATGAGTAAATTTAAGTATAGCATTTTTATGTACAACAATAGGGCGTAATAGTGGGATGGCGATTCCATTGATAGTAGGAGAAAAATCAGCACCACTTATAGCAATGATAGCGTCTTCCGTAAATAAAAATGCAGCTGTAGGAAAATGCATTTCGATAGCAGCTTCCTGCAGATTATTGCCTACTAAAACATTGGCCGTTTGCAATGCCATTACGTCCATCGCACCGCCGGGATTTACTCCCAGATGGCGACTGCCCAGTCGTCCAGTGTCTTGCACCGTATCAAGTATGCCTGCTTGTATAATTGTCAAACTCATCTTTGGTAATCGCTATAAATTGTACACTATCTCCTGCTTGTAATAAAAAAGGTTGCTCTCGATGACTATCAAAAACGTTTAAAGGTGTCATTCCGATAATTTGCCAGCCACCGGGAGAGTCAATCGGATAAATACCTGTTTGCCTGCCCGCAATACCTACGCTTCCAGCTTTTACAGATACAGGTTTTTCTTTTCTGGGCAATTGGATGGCTTCTGGTACAGTGCCCATGTAAGCAAAGCCGGGTAAAAATCCCGTCATATAAACCCGGTACGCAATGCTTGTATGTAATTTTATTAATTGCTCAAGCGAAAGACCACTTATGCTTGTTGCTGTTGCCAAATCAGGTGCAAGCGATGTTGAATAGCAAACGGGTATTTGTAATTGGCGGCCTTCTTGTAGTGTAGAGAAGGTTGCTTCTTGCAAACTTTTTTCGATATGGACTTTTATACAATCAAAAGCGGTAACACGACAATTGGTTTCTTCTTTTACTTGCAAGGGGTCGTAAAAAACGGTAATGGAGGCATACGCTGGCACTGCTTCTATAAAACCAGGCATTTTTTTCTTTTGCAAAAAAGAATACTGCGTAAAAACATATTTGTTCAGCATTTCATCAATGCTGTTTCCATAATCAATCACCAACGCCTGATCGCCTAGGGAATAAATATGATAAGGATAACCGGGTTTCATAACTAGACAACTAAGATAGTCACTCCATTTGGGTTTACTGCCTGCTGTACGTTATAAAGAAGAATAATTGTCGATTGCTTTAACGACTAAAATCATTTTTATATATAAAAAAGGTTTACTCAGCGAGCAAACCTTTTCTGAAGTAGTAGTTGAAAAAATTACCGTTCCCAAAAAGGAGGAGGCTCTATTCCTAAACTGCGTAAATAAACATAGCCTTGGCCGCGGTGATGAATTTCGTTGTCGATATCGTAAAATAGCAACCAGTGAATAGGTCCTTCCCACATTCCGAAAGCGGTATCAGTTTCCTGAAATCGTTCATCGGGAATTTGCTCCCATAGTTTATCTATAGCAACGGTACTCTCGTCCCAAAGGCGTAACAGGTCTTCTTTTGTTTTGGGTTTATTTTCTTCCTGGTACACCGGAATATCTTGATAGCTGCCCCATTTTTTTGAAATAACTCCCTGTAGCGAAGGAACAGCCATTCCGAGCATTTCAATAGCCAGTGCACCAAAGGGTCGCATACCGCCGATGGAGTAGGTAAATAATTTGTCTTCAGGAAAAGCGTCGATTACCCTGCGAGTTAACTTTCGGTGGCCTTGCCAGTGTTTACGTAAATCTTCACGTGTAATAACAGGTGCCGTGGTTTGTTTTGTTGCTATTGTACTCATACTATTTTGTTTTTGTACGGTAAAGTAAACACCCGTAAGTGACAGCCTTATGTCAGTATGTTTTAGTTATTTTTTATTTTTTAAATTTTATATTCATAAAAGATTAAGGCATATTGCAATGCTATTTATCATTTACCCACGTATTTACCCTTATGAAAAAAAAGCTCGGTTTACTGGCAGCTGCGGTTGTGCTTTCGGTCTTTGTTTTTTTTCTATTAAAAAAGAAGGAAGCTTTTAATGGGAAGACGCGAATCAACCATGTGGCCCTACATGTGTACAATTTGCGTAAGAGCACTGTGTTTTACCGCACTATTATTGGGCTGGATAGCATTGCCGATCCTTTTAAAGATGGAAAACATACATGGCTCGATATGGGGTATAAATCCCAGTTACACCTGATAGCCGGTGCAGATCCTTCTTTTCCTAAAAATAAAACCCACCACTTATGTTTTTCTATTGCATCCATGGATACATTTATTAAAGCACTGAGGAAACAAGATATTCCATTTGAAAATTGGGCAGGAGAAGCAGGAAAAGTCACTAGGCGTAATGATGGCGTACAACAAATATGGCTACAGGATCCCGATGGTTACTGGCTGGAAATCAATGATGCTCATGAGTAAAAATGTGAGGCATAATTTTATTCGTATGAGGGTTAAATAAAAGTATGAAGGATAATAAAATCCTTGATTGGAAACCGTTACTACTAGTAATGTTCTGGCTCGTACTGAGTAAGGATTTTGTGCAAGCGCAGGAAAAACAAAGTTGGTTAAACAGAACCCTACACAAGCTTATTGTTGATACTTCTTCTGCAGAAACGCAAAGTTTTCGAGTATACCCTACGCTGGGGTATTCACCAGAAACAAGTTTTGAATTTGGCTTTTCGTCGCTTTTTCTTTTCAGGGCCAAAAATGATTCAGCCAATCGCCTAAGTGAAGTCAACGCTTTTACATTTATTACACTTGAAAAGCAATATGGATTATGGGTTGATAATGCCATTTACTTAGATAAAGACAGTTGGTTTTTCCTTGGGCGTAGTCGCCTGCAACGGTTTCCTTTATTGTATTATGGAATAGGGCCTCATACAACAGATAATGCTGCTGCTGTAATAGAAGCCGATTATTTATTGCTGCGGCAAAGAGCCATGCGCAAGCTTATACCTAATTTGTTTTTGGGACCTGAATTTGATTTACAGCGGCTCACCCGTACCCGGTTTGTCCAGCCGGATAGTTATACCTATCCATTACCTACAGGCAGTGATGGTACAACCAACCTGGGCTTGGGTGCAGCCTTAGTATATGATAACCGACACAATGTATTGAACGTGCGTAAAGGTATTTTTGGGGAACTCTCTTTTCTACAATACAGCCGTTCGCTGGCCAGCGATTATAATTTTAGTGGCGTTTATGCGGATGTACGATCCTATCATCCCCTACAAAAAAATCAGGTATTGGCCTGGCAGGTAACGGGAAATTTTATGTCGGGCACTGTACCGTTTAATCAATTGGCATTAATGGGTGGCGATATGATGATGCGCGGTTACTATCAGGGGCGCTACCGGGATAAGAACCTGCTGGCGGCGCAAACAGAATACAGGCTATTGCCTTTTCCCTTTAGTAAGCGCATTGGCGGCACTGTTTTTACAGGAGTGGCGGCTGTGGCGCCTACAATAGGATCGCTGCAATGGAATAATCTGCGGGTAGCTGGTGGAGCAGGTTTGCGCTACTTGTTATTTCCTAAAAAAGATATTTTTCTCCGGTTGGATGTGGGTTTTACCAGAGATGGCCCCGGGTTTTATATTTATACAGGCGAAGCCTTTTAATGAGGTGGGTTTAGCCGTAAGACAGGTTTTACCCTCGTTTCTCGCGGTATAAATCCAGCGATATGCAGGCAAGTATTATCTTTGCAGCCCTTGTAGAAAAGATCGCTTAAAAAAGAAAAAATGAAATTTTATAATCTGCTTATTAAGTATCGCCTGTGGATAGGCATTGTATTGGGAGCTTTGGGAGGCCTTGTAAATTATAGTGCAGGTTTTTGGCCCGCCTTTCCTTTATACTTTATTGGGCTTATTTTAATTCTCGGCCATTTTTTCTTTGGCCCGTTGCGACTTATACAAGAGTATATGGAAAACGGTGATATGGATGGTGCGGAGAAAGTACTAGCTTCTGTTCAGTTTCCCAATCTGTTGTATAAACCTATTCGTTCCGTGTATTATACGCTGAAAGGTAATATCGCAATGATGAAGCAGGATTTTGACGGAGCCGAAAAAATGATGAAGAAAGGGCTTGATCTGGGAATGCCTATGAAAGAGGCGGAAGGAGCCAGTATGTTGCAAATGGGTATGCTGGCTATGCAAAAAAATGATTTGAAACAAGCGGAGAGCTATATCCGTCAGGCTATAAGAAAAGGATTACCTGATAAAGAAAATGAAGCAGCCGCTTACCTGCAAATGTGTAGCCTCATGATGAATAAAAGAGAATTTCGTGCGGCTAAAGACTTTTTCCGCAAAGCAAAGGCTTTAAAGCCTACTACCGATCAGATTGTTGATCAAATCAAACAAATAGAAAAATATATTTCCCGTATTCCGGGGTAACAATATTCTTTACGGTTTTTTATAACTCTATTACAGCATAGGAAACTATGCTGTATTTTTTTGATAAACTGTTAGACCTCGTACTTTTTAAAATAACGTTTCTTTACCCCGCTGGACGGTTTATTATAGTATTTTAGCCATTACGGTTATTTCTTATCATACTTGTAAAAATCATCTTCAAGACATGAAAAAGTGGTTATTCGCAGGCATTGCTTGCTGCCTTATCTTTTTTGCAAATGCACAAACGACTACTGCCAGTTGGAAAAATACATTGATTCCACAACCTGTTTCCGTTACTACTGGTAACGGCTCGCTTATATTGCCCGGCAATCTCACTATTACTACTTCACAACAGGAAGATGTAAAAAGAATTGCTGACAGGCTATCTAAACAGCTTGCCACAAAAACCAACAAAGTAGTGGTAAAAACAAGTGCGGCCACTGTGGCAACAGCAAAAAATATTCACCTTACATTATCCAATGATAAAAGTCTTCCCAAAGAAGGCTATCGATTGAAGGTAACCACCAGCGGTGTAACATTGAGTGCTGCTACTCCTGCCGGTATATTTTATGGTGTACAAACGTTGCTACAACTTTTGCCTGCAGAAGTAGAAGCAACAGATAAGAATCAAAAGCAAGCAGCTTGGAAAATTCCACTTGTTACTATTGAGGATTATCCTCGTTTTGGCTGGAGAGGATTAATGCTAGATGTATCTCGGCATTTTTTTACAAAAGAAGAAGTGAAACGCTACATAGATGATATGGTGAAGTATAAATTCAATTTGCTTCACTGGCATTTGACGGATGATCAGGGATGGCGACTGGAAATAAAAAGTTATCCCAAGCTCACAGAAGTAGGTGCGTGGCGGGTAAATAAAACAGGTCGCTTTGGTTTTTTCTCTAAGCCGGAACCCGATGAACCAAAAGATTATGGAGGCTTTTACACACAGGAAGATGTAAAAGAAATTATTCAATATGCCCGGGAGCGCTTTGTTGATATACTACCAGAGATAGATGTACCGGGCCATAGTCTTGCAGCGTTAGCTGCTTACCCCGAGCTTACCTGCACACCGGGTGAGTATGCTGTCAACTCTGGCGAGCAGTTTATGATATGGCCGGGCGGCGGAGAGCATTTTTACGGGCTTATAGATAATTCGCTTTGTCCTGCTAATGAAAAAGTGTATGAATTTTTAGACAAGGTCTTTGGAGAACTAGCACAACTGTTTCCCTTTGAATACATACACATGGGTGGCGATGAAACGGCTAGAAATTTTTGGGAAAAAAGCGAAGCCATCCAACAACTGATGCAAAAGGAGAATCTCAAAAGTCTTGATGAAGTGCAAAGCTATTTTGTAAAACGCGTAGAGAAGATTATTGAATCTAAAAAGAAAAAACTAATCGGGTGGGATGAAATATTACAGGGAGGGTTGCCACCTAATGCCGCCGTTATGAGCTGGCAAGGCATGAAGGGTGGAATAGAAGCAGCTAAGCAAGGACATGAAGTAGTGATGACGCCTACCGACTTTGTTTATCTTGATTATATGCAAAGTGATATCATAATGGAAGCGCCGGTATATGCGAGCTTGCGATTGAAAAAAACATATGAGTTTGAACCCTTACCCGATGGCGTAAATACAAACTTAATTAAAGGAGGGCAGGGCAACTTATGGACGGAGCAAATTTACAACCTGCGGCAGGCACAATATATGACATGGCCTCGGGCCTTGGCAATTGCAGACATACTGTGGTCGCCTAAGCGTACAAAAGATTTTCCTGCATTTGTAAAAAGGGTAGAAGCACAGTTTGATCGCTTTGATAAAGCAGAAACAAAATATGCGCCCAGCATGTATGATCCGGAATTTAAAGTAACAAAGAAGAATGAGACAACTATTATTGTTGAACTAATACCGGAAATAGAAGGCTTGGATATACACTATAGTTTTGACAACTCACTCCCTGATAAATTTTATCCTGTATATAAAACTCCACTGCAAGTACCGAAGGATGCCGGCAGTATGCGTGTTATATCTTATAGAAATGGAAAGCCCATTGGTCGTATGATTATAATGCCGGTTGAAGAACTGAAGAAAAGAGCCGGAATAAAATAATTTTTAAACCAGTACATTCAAAAAAAGCAAGAACATGTTCTTGCTTTTTTTATTGGAAATAAGTTACAAAAATTATAATGTAAAAGGTATAACCAGTTTTATCTTTTCCCAGCTTATAGTAATCTCTCCTTCTGTTGTGCTCTTTTCGGAAACGGCATAAGTTAGTCGTTGTACCATTTCATTGGCTTGCGGTGTTACGGCAAAGCGAAGTACATCTTCTTTTTCATCATAGTCATCAGCGAGGTGCTGATCGTGGCGGGTATTTAGTATAAACTGCCACTGTTCCTTACCGGGAATAGTAAAGATGGCATATTTGCCAGCAGCCACTTTTGTACCGTTGATGTGTATGTCTTTATCTACTTTCACAGTAGTTGCCTTATGAGCACCGGTTACCCATACCTTATCATACGCTACTAATCCACCCCATATAACTCTGTCTTTTACGCCGGGTGAATTATATTCGATATGAACATGATTATCACCAATGGTTGCCATCGCTACGCGGTGAGGGCTGCCTTTTAAAGTGTCTACAGCAATCAAGCCTTTATTGATACTATCGCAATAATTTCCTCCTGCTGTTTTTGTAGTATGTCCGGTATGGGAATCAGCACCATCCGAAGAACTATTACTATTGCAGGCGATAAGGGAAAAGCTTACCAACAAAAAAAATAACTGTTTCAATGGCTTAATTTATGGGTTTAAAAAATTGGTAGAATGTTGTTGTCTTTATCCTTTTTTCTGTTGCAGAATACTCCAGTTGGTTTCTTCTGCTACGATGGTATTACTTAATTTACCTAGCTGATCAATATCCATCTCTACTACATCACCGGGTTGTAGCCATTGCTCCTGATAGTCGGGATTATTGAATTTGCCGGTACCATTGAGCTCTAAAAAACAACCAGTACCTACTGTTCCGCTTCCAATTACATCACCGGGATATAAGTCTACACCATAAGAAGCTCGTTCAATTATTTCTGCAAAAGTCCAGTCCATGTCGCCGAGATTGCCTTCGCTCACTTGCTGGCCGTTTACATGGCAGGTCATCTTGAGGTTCCAGTTTTTTCCTATATGATTTTCTTTAGCAGGAATTTCGAATGATTTCAGTTCATCTAATGTTACCAGCCAAGGGCCGATGGTGGTTGCAAAATCTTTTCCTTTGGCAGGGCCAAGGTTGAGTAGCATTTCTTCCATCTGCAGGCGGCGGCCGCTTAGATCATTCATGATCATTAATCCGCCAATGTATGCATCGGCTTCTGCTGCAGGAATATTTCTGCCGTGCCGGCAAATCACAATAGCCGCTTCCAATTCAAAATCGAGT
>CAZPPM010000082.1:0-14142 GCA_964588445.1 uncultured Citrobacter sp. | reverse complement strand
AAAATTAACAAACTCTTGCCGGAGTACCATAACCCTTTACGAACAAATTCGTTAGTTTTGAAAGCCAATGAGAAGAATTAGTACAATGTGCAGGTTTGCCTTATTCTGCCTTTTTATCAGTTTTTCCTTGCCATCCCTTTCACAAAATGTAACCGGGATTTGGAAAGGGTACTTCATTTCAGAAGATGGACAACACTATCGGCTGGAGTTTCAAGTAAAACAAAATACATCAGGTACATTATCCACTACAGGTGTCTCTTTCTCTTGGCAGGATGATATTCGCTTTTATGGCAAAGCTACTATGACCGGAACTTTTATCTCCGCTTCAAAAAAATTACGCATCCGAGAAATAAAAACGGTAGAGCTCCAGAGCTTTACCGGTGGTGCCGCCATTATGAATTACGATCTTGTTTATTCCAAATCGGGGAAAGAAGAATTTCTCGAAGGAACCTATCTGGCTCGTATCGAAACAAAAGGAAGGGAGAATCCTTATGAATGGGGAGAAAGCGGTGGAGGACGTGTCTTTCTAAGAAAAGTAACAACGACTGATTTTCAACTGGAACCTTTTCTACGCCCTACACCCCCAGTACAGAAACCTTCTACTAATACGACAACTGTGCAAAAGCCACCGTCAACCAAACCGGCTGTAACCAATAAGCCTACGGCTAACAATAATTCCAAAACTACTACGGCAAAAACAAATACGCCTCAAAAGCCTTCTAACCAACCAGCGCAGGATAAAAAAATAACGGAAACTAAACTAGTAGCAAAACCTGACTCTGTTGTAAAAGAAATAACTCCACCTAAATTAATTACCCGCCAGCCTATACCGGCACCAACCGTTATCAAAACTCGAGAAAACGCATTAATAAAGACATTGACTGTTCCTAGCCCTACTATTTTTGTACGGCTGTACGATAATGGAGAAATAGACGGCGATACAGTATCTGTTTACCTCAACAACAAGCTCGTTCTTTCCCGGCAAATGCTGACGACAAAACCTCTCACCATCTCTATTACGCTGGAAAATGAAAATGATGAGCAAGAGCTGACGCTTGTGGCAGAAAATCTGGGAAGAATACCACCCAATACTTCTCTGATGATTGTTGAATCCGGAGGGAAACGTTTTGAAGTGCGAATTACTTCTACTGAGCAAAAAAATGCTGTGGTGCGGTTCAGGTATAAACAACCTGATTAGCTATGCTTTTGTTAGGTTACCGTTGCTGTAAATTTTCATGCTCTAAGTCATTTTTCTCCTATATTCACATTTATTAGATGCGGCTGTTATTTACTTTCTTTATTGGCTTCTTTTTATCGCTTGGCGCAAGTTCGCAAGAGATTCATGGTTTTTGGAGCGGAAGGCTTGTCATGGAACCGGGAGGCTGTTTTCCTGTCTACAATATAGAATTCCAACTACAAATCAACGGCACCAAAGTTACCGGCAATTCCTACCATTACTCGGATACCAATAACTATGTAAAAGAAATTTTTGAAGGCTATTATGACTCTACTGCCAAATTGTTACATATTGAAGAACTTAAGGTTACCGTTTTTAAAATTCCTACCGACTGTGTTCCCTGTATTAAAACGTACACACTCAGTTTCCATACCGACGGAAAGGAAGAGCAGTTACGCGGCTCGTGGACCGGAAAAACAATGGATACTAAACTGAACTGTCCGCCCGGCACTATCGTAATGACTAGAATAAAAAAATCGGCTTTTGAACCGGAGTTACCCAAAGAATTATTGCAGCGAAAAAATGAATTAGTAAAAGAAATCTTTGTTGACACGGGAATTATCAAAATAGATTTTTATGATAACGGTATTATAGACGGAGACACGATTTCCGTGTATGCCAATAATCAACTCGTTGTTTCCAATAAAGGATTAACAACAAAGCCTATTTCTATTTATGTAAATATCACCGAAGAGGAAAATGAGCAGGAAGTGATAATGGTAGGTGAAAACCTGGGTTCTATCCCTCCTAACACCGCTTTAATGATTATTAATACTGGTGGTAAACGTTACCAACTTTACCTCACATCTGACGAGAAGAAAAATGCACTCGTTAGATTCATTTACAAAAAACCAACTTAAAAACTACACCCACTGTTTCTTTAGGAATCAACGCTAGCTTCCTATTTTTGTAGTAATGACCTACCAACAGGCAATTGATTTTTTACTGAGCCAATTACCTATGTATAGCCGCATGGGTGCAGCCGCGTACAAAGCCGATCTTACGAATATTACACAACTATGCGCCTATCTTGACCATCCCGAAAAAAAGTTTAAGGCTATTCATATCGCCGGTACTAATGGTAAAGGATCCGTAAGTCATATGCTGGCAGCTATTTTACAAATAGCCGGTTTCAAAACCGGTCTCCACACCTCCCCCCATTTAAAAGATTACAGAGAACGCATATTGCTTAATGGCAAAATGATACCGGAAGATTTTGTAGTGGCATTCACCCAAAAAATAAAACCTGTAATTGAACAGATAGAACCCAGTTTTTTTGAAATGAGTGTGGCTATGGCCTTTGATTTTTTTGCGCAGCAAAAAGTAGACATCGCCATTATTGAAACAGGGCTGGGAGGCCGATTAGATAGTACAAATATTTTATCCCCGATATTAAGTATCATTACCAACATCAGTAAAGATCACAGCAATTTATTAGGCAATACTTTGGAAGAAATAGCTGTAGAAAAAGCAGGTATTATTAAAAGAAATACGCCTGTTGTTATTGGTGAAAAATTACCCATAACGAAAGAAGTATTTATTCAAAAAGCAGAACAACTAAACAGCCCGATAAGTTTTGCTTCCGACAACTATTTGATTGCAGATTGGCGACAGCAAAAGAACAAGCTCTTTGTAGACATTGCAACTACCCATGATATCGACCATCATCATTACGAGCTCGATCTTGCTGGCATTTACCAATCAAAGAATTTAGTGACTGTATTAGAAGCCTGTCGTCAATTGGAATTATTAAACAGGCCCCTTACCCGATCAATGATCACAGAAGGACTCAGACAAGTAAAAAAACTTACCGGCTTACATGGACGATGGGAATTGATTAACACTCACCCCGACACTTATATAGATGTGGCACATAACGAAGCGGGTATAGAGCAATTATTAAAGCAAATTGAATTGATACCACATCACCAACTGCATATAGTACTAGGCATGGTAAATGATAAAGACATCAGCCGCGTACTGGATCTGATGCCGGTACAGGCCGCTTATTATTTCACTCAAGCGCACATTCCAAGAGCTTTATCGGCATTGGATTTAAAAGAAAAGGCAGCTGCAAGAAACCTCAAAGGAGAAACGTATGAAAACGTTGCAACTGCAATAACCACGGCTAGAGCTCATGCAAAAAAGGATGACCTTGTTGTAATATGTGGTAGTATATTTTTAATTGCGGAAGTCAACTTTTAGTAGGTAATTTCTCCCAGCTTCGCCAATGCATAGTGAATACAGGTAAGATGCATGGCCTGTACAATCTTATTATCTTTCACCAGTTGTTTTAACTCTTCTAGGGTTACAAGATCGACAATAATCTCTTCATTATGATCTAGTTCCTGTTCCGCTATTTTTTTACCCCCTTTAGCCAGATACATATGCATAAGGTTGGTATTAGTAGATGGATTCGCAGAGGTTTTCCCTAAGTATTCAAAAGAAGAAAAAGCATATCCGGTTTCTTCCAGCAATTCTCGCTTAATAGCCTCTTCATAATTGGTATCAGTATCATCAACACATCCACCGGGAATCTCTATGCACACTTCTCCTAAAGCATGACGATATTGCTTTTCCAGAATTACTTTTCCGTCCTCTGTAAGCGCTACTGCCGTAACCCAGGTAGGAAATTCATATACATAATAAGGGTCTACAATCTTACCCAGAGGTGTTTCACATTTATCCTTGCGCACCTTAAACCAAAGATCATTGAACAAATATTCCGAAGAAAGTATTTTCCATTTCATAGCGTTATTCTCTTTTCGTCCGCAATTCATCAAGCAGAAGAATTCTTATTACCATTTTTTTGCAGCTCGTAGCTCCGTTATATGCGCTACATGATGCCGACAATGCCAGGCATACAAGCCCAGCAAAAACCAAAGACGTAATGTTTTTTTATGCTCAGGATGAAAAACTGTTTTATTATTCCATTCGTCATCCTTTACATTTTTCAATACTTCGTACCAGCGTGTATGCAGTGCATGTAAGAGAGTGATTGAAATATTTACCGGAAGTTTTTGTACATCATATAACTCTGCCCATGCATTTTCATCATAGGTTTTAATAGTAGGGTTTTCTTCCGTCAATGCCAGCTTAAAACGCATATAAGCATTCATATGGCTATCGGCTACATGATGAATCAACTGATGCACCGTCCAGCCATCTTCCCGGTAAGGAGTTTGCAGTTGAGCCTCGTCTAGATTCAGAATAGCATTTTCTATCGCTAATGGTAAAAATTTAATATCGGCCAGCCATTCTACCTTTTTCTCAATGGAAAAGGGCTGAGGCTCAAACTTACCTATAGGATAACGAGGATCCGTTGCTGCCATTTTATTTTTGTTTATAGAATTTCCAACAACTCCACTTCAAAAATCAATGTAGCTCCCCCGGGAATATCACTACCTGCGCCTCTATCACCATAAGCAAGATGAGAAGGTATCCATAAACGCCAATGACTACCTGTTTTCATTTGCGGCATAGCAATCTGCCATCCTTTGATCAACGCAGTAAGTGGAGCGGAAAAAGGCTGATTTCTTTTAAAAGAGCTATCAAACTCTTTTCCATCCAGCAGAGAACCTTTATAATGTGCTTTTATATTATCGCTCAATTGAGGCTGAGCCCCTGTACCTTCTTTAATAATTTCGTATTGGATGCCTTCTGGCAATTCTTTTATTCCTTCTTTCTTTTTGTTCTCTTCCATAAATGCAATACCTGCATTTTTTTGTGCTTCAATTTTTCCTTGCATAAACTCTTTTAACTTGTTTTGAATATTCATACTAAAAATAACGCTATTTTTCCATTATCCTTCCCGTAACGAATGCCCTGTAAGGTGAATAAACACATCCTCCAGATTGGCTTTTTTCATTTCTTTTGGCCTTTCAAATCCTGACGAAACAAGATCATCAATCAATTGATCAGGTGTGCCAGATGCCACAATCTTTCCACTATCAACAATGGCTATCCGATCACATAAATATTCCGCCTCATCCATATAATGTGTTGTGATAATAACCGTAGTTCCCCTTTCACGAATACTTTTTATCAACTCCCATAAATTCCGCCTCGCCTGTGGATCCAAACCGGTTGTAGGCTCATCCAAAAAGATAATCCGTGGATCATTAATCAGGGTAGTAGCCACTGAAAAGCGTTGTTTTTGCCCCCCACTCAAATCTTTATATTTTGCTTTAGCTTTATCCTTCAGGTTGACCATTTCCAATAGCTCCATAGCTCCTACCTGTCTGTTATAGAGACCACAAAAAAGATCGACCAATTGTAAAAGATTTAAACCGGGATAATAGCCACTCGATTGCAGTTGTACGCCAATTATCTTTTTTATTTCGGAGGAGTGTTTGTCCAGATCAAAACCGCCAACGACGACTGTACCACTCGTCTTGGGACGTAATGTTTCAATTATCTCAAGTGTGGTGGATTTCCCAGCTCCGTTAGGTCCCAGCAGTCCAAACACCTCTCCTTCCTTCACTTCAAAAGAAATACCTTTTACGGCCTGGAAGTTGCCGTAATTTTTGGTAAGATCTTTTACTGTAATAATCGTTTCCTTCTCCATTGCTGCAAGTTACAGAAAAGCCATTTTCTAAAGAAACCTAGCGTTAAAAGCAGCTCTCCAATTCTTTCATCATATCCTTGCTGCCAATAAACATGGGTGTACGCTGATGCAAAGAAGTGGGTTGTATATCGAGAATACGTTGCCGGCCATCAGTAGCTTTTCCTCCTGCTACTTCGAGTATAAAAGCAAACGGATTACATTCATACAATAATCGAAGTTTGCCACCGGGTTTATCCTCTGTACCAGGGTACATAAAAATGCCTCCTTTTATCAAATTACGATGCACATCAGATACCATGCTACCAATATAGCGTTGTGTATATGGCCCGCCATTCGTTTTATCTTTCTTTTGACAAAGGTCAATATAACGTTGTACTCCTTTTTCGTAGCGAAAAAAGTTACCATGATTTACAGAATAAATGGCTCCTGAAGGAGGGCATTTAATATCCGGGTGACTTAATGTAAACTCTCCAATAGACGGATCCAAAGTAAAACCATTTACTCCCCGGCGAGTTGCATACACCAGCATTGTGGAAGACCCATAGACAATATATCCGGCGGCTACCTGTTGCGTACCTTTTTGTAAAAAATCTTCTTGCCCCGCAGGACTTCCTTTAGGCGTCACTCTCCTGTAAATACCAAAGATGGTCCCAATAGATACATTAACATCAATATTACCGCTACCATCAAGCGGATCAAAAAGACATACGTATTTGGAATTATTACTTACCGTATCATCAAAAGGAACAAAATCATCCATTTCCTCGCTGGCTATTCCCGCACAGCTTACCCCATGCCGTAGCACGCCCATGAATTGTTCGTTGGCAAATACATCCAGTTTTTTTACATCCTCTCCTTGCACATTCACACTACCAAAATCGCCGAGTATATCGACTAACCCGGCTTTATTCACTTCTACATTTACTCTTTTGGCTGCAAGACCAAGGTCGCGCAAAAGATTACTTAATTCACCGGTAGCATGAGGAAAGTTGCGAAGCTGCTGAATCGTAAACTCGTCCAGCGTAAGTATTTTTCTATTAACCAGCATAGCAGTTTTGTATAAGGTGTACAAATGTAAATAAGAAAGATTGTAAATAATAGCCTGTACTGTCCTGAGGACACAATAAGACTTTTACCGACATTTGCCAACAATTACAAATTATACAAGCCAATGAAGGTGTTTAAATTTGGAGGAGCCTCCGTCAATAGTGTGGACAGAATCCATAAAATGGCTGCTATAGTAGAGCAATACAAAAATGAAAAACTCCTCATCATTGTTTCTGCGATGGGTAAAACCACTAACGCTTTGGAAAAAGTTGCCGAAGCTTTTTTTGATAACAGAAAAGAAGATGCATTGCAGTTGTTTCAGCAAGTAAAAACGCAACACCTGCAAACAAGCAAATACCTTTTAGTAACAACCTATTTAGCCTGCGAAAAACAATTAAATGATTTTTTCACAGAGGTAGAATGGCTTTTGCATGACAAGCCCGTAAGAGAATATGATTACTATTATGATCAAATCGTATGTATAGGCGAATTGATGTCAACCACCATCATCAATCATTTTTTTAATGAAAAAAATATTCAAAGTACCTGGATAGATGTACGAGATATTATTCGCACGGATGATAATTTCAGGGAAGCCATCATTAATTGGGAGGTTACCAGCCAGGCTATAAAGGAAAAAGTCCTGCCGACATTTACAAAAGACAATATTATTTTAACGCAAGGTTTTATAGGCGCCACAGACGAAAATGAAAGTACTACCCTGGGAAGAGAAGGTAGTGATTATACGGCTGCTGTCTTTGCCAATCTGTTGGAAGCCGAAAACCAAACCATTTGGAAAGATGTAGAAAGTGTAATGAATGCCGATCCCAAACAATTTCCGGATGCTGTACCTATCCATGAATTGAATTACAATGAAGTAATAGAAATGGCTTATTACGGCGCTCAGGTAATACACCCTAAAACAATAAAACCGCTACAAAACAAAGGCATACCCTTATTGGTAAAGTGCTTTCTCGATACTACGCTGCCTGGCACCATCATTCATAACCAACAACTCAAAAGCCTACCTCCCATTATCGTTTTAAAAGAAAAACAAATCCTTGTCACTTTTACATCAAGAGATTTTTCCTTCATGGGCGACTCACACGTAAAGCATATTTATCAGTTGATGGAAGATTTAAAGATAAGTCCCAATATCACACAGAATGGCGCCATCAGTTTATTATGTGTGATGGATGATTTCAGTGATAAAATAGAAAAGCTGGCTGAAGGAGCTGCCGCCTTTGTAGATGTCCAGCTTACGAGAGATCTATCTCTTTTAACTATTCGCCACTATACAAAAGAGGCTTTTGAGCAATTAGTAGGAAAAGAAAAGAAGATAATCTTACGTCAGCAGACACCAGAAACTATTCAGGTACTTATGGGCTAATATTATTCTGATTCCTCGACCGTGACGGTTTGTATCATTTTTTTAGCTACCGGCTTATCGTGTAGCATAGCTGGTTTCCAATCCGGCATTTTCTCTATGCGTGTTATCAATTCGTCATTAAAATCTTCATCTTTTGTACCCTTTAAGACTTTCACATTTGTAACAGCACCATCCGCATCCACGATAAATTCTACCTGTGCATATACTTTTTTCACGCCTTCCGGTAAATAGGTTTTCATTTGTTGGCCTATTGCGTCCAAATACTTCATCAATTCTCCAGCGCCTCCCGGAAATTGAGGCCACTCATGTACGGCCTCTACCAGTGTTTTTATCTGGCGGGTACGATGTTCTACTGGTATTCTTTTTTCTTTAGGCTTTGGTAATTCCTTTTTGATCGCATCATTAATAGCATATTCCCCCTTCGTATTAATGAGAACAACCGGAAGTTTTTTATGCTTTTCAAAATACGTAAACCCTTCTTCCATACTAGCAGCAAATCGTTTCAACCCTGGGTCATCCTTAGAAAGGTTGTTTAAGTAATTTACACTGCGAGGAACATTAAAACGTATAGGGAAAATATGTACAGGTATATAATCCTGTCCCTGATTTTTGGCATGTGCTGCCAATATATACAGTTCGTCAATTTGTTTATCGGTTATAGGAATACAGCCCACTGTTACACAACTTCCATGAATATAAATAGCACTGCCCGGCCGTAACGAATCGCTGAGTAATCTATCTGACACATTGGGATAATTGATACCCAGCGACAAATAATATTGACTTTGTGGGTTAAATTCATTGATATAATAGTACCCCTCTGGTACTTGGTAATCCCCTTCCATTCTTTTAGGTCCCAAGGTACCCGCAAGTGCACAAACCTTATACGTTTTGAAAAGTTTAAAAGGATCACCCAATTCATCTTTTACCCAAACCTCTAACTCGCTGTCATATTTAAAAGAACGTACATAGATATAGTTGGCTGGCCAGTTAAGTTTTTTGGCTGCAAACTGCTTTTGCAACGTATCTTCTTTTCTCTTGAAAGATTCATTGGGCCGTGAAAATGTTTTTTGGAGATCAATAAAGGATGTTGCACTTGCCGCAGCCTTATAGGCGGTTTGAGAAAAAACAGCCACCTGAAACATAAAAAACGAAACAAAACAGAGCCCAAAAATCTTCTTCATACCATAAAGGATTGACTACATATTAACGCCCTATAGCTAATTTTATTCTATGTAAAATGCTAATGCTTTCCAAAGATAAGAAAACCAGTCGTGTATACATGATACGTAGTCAAATCTTCGTTCCTACTACAAGCCAACCGACTATAGCCTTTATAGATTGCCGCGAGCTTCCTGCTCTCTTTCAATAGCTTCAAACAATGCCTTGAAATTACCTTTACCAAAGCTTTTAGCGCCCTTGCGTTGTATTATTTCAAAAAAAAGCGTGGGTCTATCTTCTACCGGTTTTGAAAACAATTGTAGCAGATAGCCTTCATTATCTCGATCGACTAAGATGCCCAATTCTTTTAAAGGCTCAATGTCCTCATCAATTTCCCCTACCCGACTTATTAAATCATCATAATAGGTTGTAGGTACTTTTAAAAACTCTACGCCCCGACTCATAAGATCGCGTACTGTTTTCACAATATCATTCGTAGCTAGCGCTACATGCTGTACGCCTTCACCCTGATAAAAATCAAGATACTCTTCTACCTGTGATTTTTTCTTTCCCTCAGCCGGCTCATTGATAGGAAACTTTACAAATCCATTACCACTACTCATCACCTTACTCATCAGAGCTGAGTACTCTGTAGATATATCTTCATCATCAAAAGAAAGAATGTTTTTAAAACCCATTACCTCTTCATAAAACTTTACCCAAGGATTCATCCCATTCCAGTCTACATTTCCTACACAATGATCTACATACAAAAGACCTGTATCCTGAGGTTGAAAAAGAGGATTAGACCAAGCTCTATAACCAGGCATAAAAACACCGGCATAATTCTTTCGCTCAATAAACAAGTGTACCGTATCACCATACGTATGAATACCACTCATTATCACTTCACCATCTTTATCTGTTAATCGTTGCGGCTCCATATAGCTTTTAGCGCCTCTTTTTGTGGTTTCTTCCCAAGCTGCGGTAGCATCCTGTACTCGGAGCGATAGAGCTTTCACTCCATCGCCATGTTTATAAATATGATCTGCTATTTCATTATCCGGCCGCAAAGGAGTAGTTAGTACAAATGTGAGTTTATGCTGACGAACAGCATAACTGGCCTTATCTTTTATTCCCGTTTCAGGGCCGGCATAAGCCAGTGCCTGAAAACCAAAAGCACTCATATAATAATGAGCGGCTTGTTTAGCATTACCCACATAAAATTCTACATAATCTGTTCCCTCTAAGGGAAGAAAGTCTGTTATTGCGTTATTTTTTTTATCTGCAAGTTGTGTAGACATTGTATAATCGTTTGAAAAAAAATGAATGGTTATTAAGCCAACTGTAGTAACACAGTTCATCGCCTGTTGCGTCGCACACTTCAGCGCTCTGAAAATGTGTTAGAAAGTAGAGGGAAAGGCATCCATGGCCAGCGCCTGCATCAGAAAGGGAAACCCCATCCGATGATCAGAGAAAGTTTTATGAGGAAAATCAGGACGCATCTGGCAAAGGTAGTAATAATATAATAGCTAAAAATACTTCAACTCATCACCCAGGTGAGTACTAAGGGGGGTAAACTACGGTAATAAATTTCAAGTGGGGTATCCGTTTTGGTAAACCGCCCGTCGAAAAAACTTTTTTCATAAGATTGGGTATAGATACGGATATGTTCGCTAAAATCTACTTTACCCAGCCCATACCACTTAAAGACAGCTTCCTTGGCCGACCATAATAGCGTAAGTTGTTCCAGTTCCTGTACTCCATCAACTCTTCCCCATTGTTCGTACTCTTCCTTGTGCAGGAATTTTTGGCTAATATTCTTAATCTTCTCTACAGGAATTTCAATATCAATACCCACTCTATGTGCCGAGCTCACAATGGCAGCAGCATAATCACCACAATGCGAAATAGAAAAATGATACTGGTCGTCTCCCAGAAAAGGTTTCTTCGTATCCGCAATCCGAATCATATCGTAAGGGAATGAAGGAAATAAAAATTGTAACAAAAAACGTCCAGCTAAATGCTGTAGCCGCTTGTGAGGATGCGTTACTTCCCTATGTACGGGTACATTTTTTAGAAAGAAGCTTTCTGTCTCCTCAATCTTCCACACACCCAACCGGGTTGTCTCGTTAATTTGTTGTTGAAAAAAAATTGGCATTCCTTTGTTTTTCGTCTTTACTTTGCCATCCGGCAAAAAAGCTAGGTAAAGATACTGTAGCTGAAGGGTGCGACGCAACGAAGATGCCATGAAATACTTTTGCCGACTATAAAAAATATTATGATACTATCGGATAACAGAATACTGGAAGAAATAGACAAGGGTACTATTGTATTAAAACCCTACGACAGAGAATGTCTTGGTAGCAACTCCTATGATGTGCATCTGGGAAAATGGCTGGCGACCTACAAAGAACACATTATAGACGCCAAAAAGCATAACGAAATAGAGTATTTTGAAATACCGGAAGATGGTTTTGTACTCTATCCGCATATCTTTTACTTGGGTGTAACACAGGAATACACAGAAACACATGCGCATGTTCCCTTTCTCGAAGGGAAATCCTCCACCGGGCGGCTGGGCATAGACATACACGCTACTGCCGGGAAAGGAGATGTAGGATTTTGCGGGCACTGGACACTAGAAATATCTGTAAAACAACCCGTAAAAGTGTATAGAGGTATGCCTGTGGGCCAGTTGATTTACTTCCCTGTGCAAGGAGAAATAGCGGTAAAATACAACCAAAAGCAAAATGCAAAGTATAGCGGCCAGCCGGATAAACCCATAGAGAGCATGATGTGGAAGAATAAGTTTTAAAGAAAAAACCGCTAATGCTTTGTCTCGTATAGTAAGGATTGTATTAGCTTACTCATTACTGATAACTCATCATTTGCAGCCCACTTTCTATAAAGCTTCTACCCCAAACTTTTTATAGTAAGCCACCAGCCAGGCTACCACTTCGTTATACGTTTCTTTACCTGCAGGCTGATTATTTACTTTGAGGTAATGGCTATATCCCCACATAACCATATTTTCCACGGGGTTTTTATGTGCTTTTAAGAATCGCCTGTAAATTTCAATGTCAGCCCTTACCTGAGGATGGAGTTGATTACGATAGCTATACGCCAACGTCGTATCTCTGCGGAAAAGTTCATTAATGGCATAGTTGTACATATCGAAATACATAGAATACCTAAATGGAACAGACGGGTAAGCTTTACAAGCCAGAAACCCTACAAAATTTGCCTCATTTTCTTTGCCATAGCCTAACTGGTGGGCTATTTCATGTGTGGTAACAAAAGGCTCTAAAAAATGAGGAATAGTCGTATTTACCTGTGCCTCACCTGTAAACGGGTTATAGTACCCCTGAAAACCCAGATAATTACCCAGATAACTAAAAATAGATGGCTTGACAGAAGAAGGGGAATATTTTAAAAAAGGGTATTCTTTTTCTGCATGGTGAAACGCCTTAGCTGCTTCTGAAAATAGTGCCTTCTTTTTATGAAGAGGATTGGCGGAGAGGGCATTCATACTATCGGCGTACAGGTTGAGATGCTGCTGTAACCGGCCTACAAGTGTGTCCAGATCTGCCAAAGAATATGCTTTTACTCTAACATCCAACTGGGAAGAAATTCCAAGACGATTATAATTTAACCCCCACAAAAGATTAAAAGAGACATAAATGAACAAAAACAAGAAAATGAACTGTTGCAGACTGGTAATGAAATAGCTTCGGCTAAAATTCCGCCTTATAATAATTTTGAAAAACCGTACAATTTTGACAAGAATAAGTACAATTATAAACCCATAAAACAGATCGCCTATACTAAAGGGTATCCACCCCAATAAAAATCGTTGAACCTTGGATATCAATAGATAAGCGCCGTAGGTATAATTATTTTCCACCCATTCTGGGTACCAGGAAATCCATTTTGTGAAAATTGCCAGTACAATCAGCAGCACCCAGCTCCAGCTCTTCATTAATCGAATAAAAATGCGAGAAATTAGTTTTTGAAACATTTTAGATTTTAAACATATTCGCAATCAGGCTGTTAATTTAAATCATAGCCGTAAAATTAATTGCAAAACACATATAAATCTTCGGTAAAACTTCCTTACCTTTGCATCCCGTTTTTCGGGTTTAACTAGATTAATCATGGGACACAAGCGAGACTACGAAATAGCTTTTGTCGGCTTAAAGCCTGGAACACATGAATACAGTTATGAAATAACGGATAAGTTCTTTGATTCATACCAGCAGCAGGACTTTACTAACTGCAATGCCTTAGTAAAATTATCCTTGGATAAAAATACGGGCTTTATGTTACTAAAGTTTGAAGTAGGTGGCTCACTGGATACCCACTGTGATAGATGTGGCAATCCATTGACAATTCAGCTTTGGGACGAGTTCAATATCATAGTAAAAATGGTAGAAGAGCCCGAGTTGATGAATGACCAAGAAGAAGACCCCGACGTATACTATATAGGTCGCCAGGAAAGCCATATTGATGTAGCCGATTGGATATATGAGTTTATCAACCTGAGCATACCTATTCAAAATATATGTGGGAATAAGGAAGATGGCTCAGATTGTAACCCTGCGGCGCTGGATGCATTGAGAAAAATGAAAATCTCAGAGGGGAAAGTACCAAAAGAAAATCCCATCTGGAAAGGACTGGAGCAATTCAAAGACCTTGATAAAAAACAATAATTGTACACCGATTTAATATAGAGATATG
>CAZPPM010000081.1:0-14299 GCA_964588445.1 uncultured Citrobacter sp. | reverse complement strand
CATTAGCTTCCTGACATTTGCAGGTAATCATTGATTGCATTGATAAACTGGCAACCCTTTTCCTGACTGGTACGCAAATTTACAGCTAAGCGTGTAACGGCTTTCTGTACTTTTTTATCATCAGCTAAAATTTGTTGGTCACGGGCCATTTCACAAATGGCTTGTGGTTGCAAGCCCTGCAATTCTTGTAATTTATCTTTCCAGTTCTTGATATGTAATGAATAGCGATAATCATCCAGCCAATCAAGGTATTCATTTATATAATGCAGCAGAATTGCTTCTGCTTTGGGTATGTCTTGCTTGCGCAGGTTGAGTGTTTTATCCAGAATGGTAGTAGAAATTTCATCAACACCAATAACCCGAACACCTTTCAACTGCGCTACTGCGGTGTGCACATTTACCGGAACAGAAAGATCCAGTATCAGCTTTTCTTCTCCTTTTGTAAAATGGTCAGGCACAATCGTAGCTTGTGCTGCGTTGGTACATACGATAATGATATCAGCAGCATCGATGCCTTCTTGCAAATTAGCATAGGATAAGAAATTAGATCCTGTTGCATTTGCTAATACCGCTGCCGTTTCATCCGTTCTATTAGCAACCGTAACGATTGTACCGGGCAAATATTCTTTTAAGTTTTTGCAAACATTTGTTCCAAACTTCCCCGTACCAAGGATAAGTATTTTTTTAGAAGCGATAGCCGGTATTGTTTTCAACAATTCAATCGCCGCATACGATACTGAAACAGTGCCGCTGCTTAGGTTGGTTGTTGTTTTTATTTTTTTAGACGCCTGTATGGCATAATTCAATGTACGGTTCATCAATGGGCCTACCATATCCTGTTGCATAGCACGATCCACACTTTGCTTTAGCTGACCCAGTATTTCATAATCACCCAAAATTTGAGAATCAAGTCCTGAGGCTACTTTAAAAAGATGCGTCAATGCATCTGCCCCCGTTTTAAGATAAGCGTATTGAAAAAACTGATCCGACGAACCCTTTGTATGTGGTAATAATAAGCCTGTTAATACAGCCACACTTTCGGCAAAACCATAAATTTCTGTACGATTACAAGTAGACACTACAAAAACGCTTCTAAGGTTTTGTGCTTTTGCCTGAAGAGCAATTGCTTCAAAACTATCTTTGGAAACAGAAAACAATCCTCTTATGGTTACATCAGCGCTATGGTAGTTAATACCTGCTACACAAAACCGGTCAAGCACTTGTGAAGTAATCGTATTTTTCTGATGGATCATAAAAGTGTACAAATGTATAAACGCCTTTGCGGAGAATAGTCACTAATTTGTCATGCAAGCGTTTTTTCCCAATAAAACAGAAGGTTTTTTAGCTCAAAAAGACAATCAAGACTTTTGCATCAGAATCCTTCATGTTATTCCTAATAAAGATCAGCAAGTCGTTTGATTTCCATCATAAAATAGCTGCTCGGTCTGTTGTTTTTTCCGACCTTTGCCCCGCAGAAAAATCACAACAAATGAACGCATCCCGCAAGGCCATTTTATTGATGAATTTAGGCTCTCCCGATAGTACTTCGGTACCGGATCTCAAAACATATCTTAACCAGTTTTTGATGGATGAACGGGTGATCGATGTTCCCGCCTGGTGGAGAAGTATTTTAGTAAAACGATTAATTGTGCCATCCCGTGCTCCTAAAAGTGCGAAAGCATATGAATCAATCTGGACAAAAGAAGGTTCACCATTAATCGTACTCACAAAACAATTACAGGAAGCACTTAGTCAAAAAACAGACTGGCCCATTGAAATATGTATGCGCTATGGCAATCCTACGCCTGCTGCCGCATTAGATCGTTTACAAAAAAACCATCCCGATCTGGAAGAAGTCATCTTGGTACCCTTATACCCTCACTATGCCTGGAGTAGTTATGAAACGGCTGTTGTGTACTGTATGGAAGCCTACCAAAAAAGCAACTATTCTTTTAACCTAAATGTAGTGCCGCCTTTTTATCAAAATGAAAAATACATACAGGCACTCGCCGAAAGTTTTAAGCCTTATTTACAAGAACCATATGATTTGTTGGTATTCAGTTATCATGGTATACCAGAACGTCATATCACCAAACGCCACCCGGCAGGTTCGCATCTTGTTTCATCGCCGGATAGCTGCTGTACAGCTACGCAATTACAACAATATTGCTACCGGCATCAGGTAATTACTACTACTAAGCTGGTAACCGAATACCTCAACATTCCTAAAGAAAAATATACATTGTCTTTTCAAAGCCGACTCGGGAGAGCCCAATGGCTATTGCCGTATACGGCTAAAAGCCTGGAAGAATGGCCAGCAAAAGGATATAAAAAAATTGTGGTGGCCTGCCCCGCATTTATCAGTGATTGCTTAGAAACGATTGAAGAAATGGGTGAAGAAGGAAAGGAATTGTTTTTACATGCCGGTGGTGAAAAATTTACATTGATTCCTTGCTTGAACACAACAGCTACCTGGGTGGATGCCTTGCACGATCTACTGGCAACAGCTGTTCCGCCAACAAGCAAAGGGTTGATAGAAAAGTGGTGATCAAGAATGAGTGATCAGTAATGAATAATGAGTAGTCAGCAATGTGCTGTAGGATATTCTGTAGATTTGTTATACAGCTAAATAGCTAATCTATGTTTCTACACCTTGCGCACACACAATTGCCTGTATATAGAGACGCATTGCAGTTGGTTGTTGTCTGCTATGAAATACTTAAAAAGTTCCCGGCAGAAGAACGATATATCTTAAGTCAACAAATAAAAAGAGCCTCATTGTCTGTTTATTTAAATATCGCTGAAGGTTGTTCTCGCAAATCTGAAAAGGAAAGAAAACGCTATTTTGAAATAGCTCGCGGCTCCGTTGTTGAAGTTGATGCCGGCTTTGATGTTGCCATTTCCCTTTGCTATACGCAAGGGAAAGACTTAACAGAAATAGGCCATATTGTAACTTATGTTTACTAGCAATTGTCGGGGCTACTATCAAAAATGAACTCATAGAAATCATACTATTACTGCCTATTATATTACTTATTATTATTCATCACTCATAACTAACTACTCATTACTCTTTATTGATTACTTTTTATCATGCCGCTCTATATAAAAGCTCTACATATCATCTTTGTTGTGACCTGGTTTGCAGGGTTGTTTTATATGCCTCGGCTACTTATCTATAATCGCGAAGCACTTGACAAGCCCAAGGAAGTAAGCCATATTTTACAGCAGCAATTTAGCATTATGATGAAGCGGCTGTGGTATGGTATTACATTGCCTTCCGCTATACTTACTTTTATTTTAGGCTTATGGACTTTATGGAGCGGAGGTTGGTTGCATAATTTTGGAGCGCATGTATGGTTACATATTAAACTCGTTCTTGTCCTATTACTATACATCTATCATTACTCTCTTCAACTTTTATTGAAACAACAACTAAAGGGAGTTTTTAACTATAGTTCTCAACAACTCCGTATCTGGAATGAAGTAGCAACGATCTTTCTGGTAAGTATTGTAATGCTCGTAACCGTAAAGCAAAATATGAGTGCAGTATGGGGTATACTGGGATTAGCCGCATTTATTGTTATACTGATGAGCGCCATCAGAATTTATAAGCGTATTAGAGAGAAGTAACTTCTCAAAATAAGGCTTCTCTTTTATAGGCGGGCACACCCCCGAAAACTTTTGTAACTGCTGAACAAAAGAAAACCAGGAATGGCCCTATATCTTACGTTTTTATATCAGAGAACAATGAGCTTGTATGCTATTGCAAAAATAGACAGAATACATTTTTTCAAAAACAATATTAGGAAAACAATTTACGCAAGAAGGAAACTGATCTGTTATTTAACAATAACACAATAAAAAAAGGGATGCCAAATAAGACATCCCTTTCCAACAAAAAAAATTTATTATTCTACCACCAAAATTGCTTTGGCTGTTACACGAATTTCTTTTTCCGGCTTAGTAATCGCTTCGATTTCTTCTTTAGATTTTTTTGCATCTTCTGCATAGTGTCTTAACTCTGCAACGGATACAGTCTTTGTTTTTATTTCTCCGTCTATCACCACTGTTTTTCCTTTTGCTGCCTCAGGTAAAAAGAATGCATAATCTTTCATTTTTACAAACGCTGTTGTGCTGTCATTTACCTCCAGCTTTAACCAACAACCTTTCTTGGCACAAACGTCTACAATTTTCGCTTTTACTTTTGTATCAATTGCATCTGTTTCTTTCAGCTTTGCTGTTACATCAGCAATGTTTTTTGCACCGTCTGCTGAAATTTTTTCGCCATACCACTCACCGGGTTTTGCCTCTCCAGCCGGTGGTTGAGCTATAACCGATAAAGAAACTGTTGCTACAATGGTCAATAAAAATATTTTTTTCATGTTACTGTTTTTTCCTGTTTAGGGAGCTAGAAAATTGGGATCACAAAATTAATCATTCGTTCCAGTTTTTTACTTGTTTTTTGTAAAAGGATAGTCAAAATATTATTGAGGAATAACTGGAAGCTTAATTTCCGGAGCCGGGCTACTCACTGCTTGTAAAAAAGCAAGAAGATCTTCTTTTTCTTTTCGGTTTAATTGTACTGGTTTTATCAGTCGGTCTGTTGTATAAGCTGCTGTAATATCCTGCGAGACTGACAAATGAGCGTCTATAGCTTCTTCCAGTTGCGTAAACGATCCGTTATGCATCCAGGGACCGGTAAAAAATACATCTCGTAAAGAAGGCGTTTTAAAGCTTCCTTTATCAGCCGGCTTGCGGGTGTTGTAGTAGCGACCAAGATCTTCTTCCATTGCCGGATTATTAATTAGCCCTGTTGTATGAAAAGAATTATCTGTAAGCAATGGGCCATAATGACAATTCATGCATCCTGCTTCGGTACGAAATAAATGTAACCCTCGTAGGGCTGCATCACTCATAGCCGTTTTATCTCCTTCCAAAAAATGATCCAGCGCAGCTTTGTCACTTACCAAAGTTCGCTGGAACACAGCCAACGCTTCGGTCATATTATCCGGTGTAATGGAAGTAGTGCCAAAAGCTTTTTCAAACAAGGATTTATATCCTTCTACCCGCCGCAACTTCATCATTACTTCCGCCATATCACTATTCATCTCTGTTTCATTGTTGATAGGCGCAAAAGCCTGATCTTCCAGGCTGTTACTGCGGCCGTCCCAAAACAAGCGATGGTAATGCCACACATTTAATAGAGTAGGCGAGTTGCGTCTGTTTACTCTTTGTGCATGCCCAAGCGACCGGGGCAGTGCATCCGTCCAGGATTTTTCTGGTAAATGACAGGAAGAACAGGAAATCGTATTATCGGTACTAAGGCGGGTGTCAAAAAACAAAATCTTACCTAGCTGGATTTTGTATTGTAAGGAATCCATAAACGGTTGTAGAGGAGAGGCCGGAATGACACCCAGCTCTTTCCAGCTTACCAAGCTATCTACTAATGGTTTAGGCCATTGATGGGTAGGCAGTGAGTATAGATAACGTAAGGAATCCTCATAACTGACACCCTTTACTAAGCCCTTGCTACCTTTATTGGTAACCGAATAGCCGCAAGCCACCAGCAGCAAAACCACAAGCAATACCAGCCATTTTCTCATGCGGCAAAGCTACACAAATAGCCTGCAGAAAATAGTGATAAACTGCTTATTTGCAGCTTTTAATGCTTGAATAATCTTTTGCTATTACCCTTTTATCCATTTTACTTTTTCTTCCAGCGGCAACCTTACAGCACCAGTGGATGGTACAGCTATATGGCCAATGTAAAAAAAGCCCAGCAGTTTATCTTCTGCTTCCAGATTAAAGAAAGTTTTCGCCTGTTCTCTGTAAGTAATTCCGCCTGTTGTCCAATAACCACCTAAGCCATAAGCAGTTACCGACAGGTACATATTTTGCACGGCACAAGCCACAGCCTCAATATCTTCTATTTCAGGAATATTTTTATTACGAGACCGCTTCATTCCCAGGGCTATAATATGGGAAGCCTTTAGGGGCTGCTGTTGCAACTTGGTATAAGTAAGCGGTTTAAAATTTTCTCCAGACACTTCTTTGTAAAGTTCGCTTTGAAAATTGGCAAAGGCCTGTAATCCAGCATCGGTAAAAACGGTAAAACTCCAAGGCTGCTCCTTGCCATGATTAGGCGCCCAGGTAGCGTTGCTAACTATTTGCTCCACAATGGCATCATCTACTTTTTTACCTTCTACAAACTGATCGGGAAACACAGAACGGCGATTGCGAGCCAGCTCATTAAATAATTCCGGGTTCATTTTTAATTACAATTTGGTGCAAATGTAAAGTGTCATCCTTTACAGATGACACCGACATTTTTTTTAGTGCCGTCTTAAGACTAAGACCACACCATGATCCACATTTTATATACAAGAAATTATTGCTGGTCAAACAAACGAAGCATTTCCAATGACTGTATTTCCGAATCTGCCGCTTCCAGCATGCTTTCAAACTCACACAGTTCCCGATAACTCACCAGCAGCTTCATACCCTCGCAGGGTGTGGGGATTACGATGCATCGCAACGTTTCACACTGCCCCGCCGGTTGATCCCCTTTTATACGATGCAGCCACCACCGAAAAGCGTCAAAATCCTCTTTGCCAAACGTCATCATTAGATTACCATACGCTATCTGGATTTTCTCACAACTTGCACAACGTACTACGTATCCTTTGTTATCATCGTGATACAATGTTTGATAGTGGCACATAGTAATTATTTATATAAAATTGCGGTATGAAATATTAAATTGATTACGATATACGTAAAGCATTTTACGGGATAAGAAAACTGACGAAATACTGACAAATCCTGCTTTCCCCCTGCTCCATTTCGAATCGTACCAGCAAATAAAACTATCCACAACCTGTTAGAAACTATGACCGGGTTTTTGGGGGTTTTACTATTAAATTCGTCGTCAGTTCTTGCAAAAAGTTTGTTATGGCTTATTCAGCAAAAATGTGTATGGCTGAATAAAAAAAGTCAACGAGCATGCCACAAGGTCAATTGTGATGCCCGGTTGTAATAGTTAAGATGTTTTAGGCCTAATTATTTTGATTTATCTAATAATTTCCACCTATGCTGAAACCATCCAATACTTACGCGACCTCAGCTATGTAACCATTACCAGCCTAAGCCTGCTTAACATTCATTGCAGAACAATTCCCGGAAATACCAAGGTACCGGCAAGAGGCGATAACCCTGCTTCCTATAGAAGCAGCGGGTTTTTTATCTTTTGCTCTATCCTGTTTTTATAAACATTAAAATCTTAGAGTATGTCAAATGAAAACGAGTTGTTGCTAAGAGAAAACAAGGATCGCTTTGTGATTCTTCCCATCAATTACCCTAGAGTATGGGAACAGTACAAAAAACACGAAGCCAGTTTTTGGACAGCAGAAGAAATTGATCTGGGTGCAGATCTGAAGGACTGGAATGCCATGAATGATGGTGAGCGTCATTTTATTTCTCACGTACTGGCTTTTTTCGCTGCCAGCGATGGCATCGTTAATGAAAACCTTGCCGTAAACTTTATGAGTGAAGTACAACTGCCAGAAGCACGTTGTTTTTATGGTTTTCAAATCATGATGGAAAACATTCACTCGGAAACCTATGCTTTATTGATAGACACTTATATCAAAGATCCAAAAGAAAAAGATCGTCTTTTTCACGCTATCGAAACAGTGCCTGCTGTAAAAAGAAAAGCAGAATGGGCGCTTCGTTGGATCGAGAACGGAACTTTTGCAGAAAGACTGGTAGCTTTTGCCGCCGTAGAAGGTATCTTCTTCAGCGGTAGTTTTTGCTCCATCTTCTGGTTGAAGAAAAGAGGGTTAATGCCCGGCCTTACTTTTAGTAACGAGCTTATCAGCCGTGATGAAGGATTGCATTGTGAATTTGCGTGCCTGCTTTACAGCATGTTGTCCAATAAGCTTTCGCAAGAACAAGTGTACAACATCATTAGCGATGCGGTAGCGATAGAAAAAGAGTTTATTACAGAAGCATTGCCCGTACGCCTGATAGGTATGAATGCAGATTTGATGAAGCAGTACATTGAATTTGTTGCAGACCGCTGGCTAAGTGAGTTGGGTTATCCAAAAATGTTCAACGCCACCAATCCATTTGACTTTATGGAAATGATATCACTGGAAGGCAAAACCAATTTCTTCGAAAAGCGAGTAGGCGATTATCAAAAAGCCGGTGTAATGGCCGGGAAAGAAACACAAGCCTTCTCTACCGACGAAGACTTTTAGTGAAGCCTTGGTTTCCTGAACAATTAAGCACATAAAAAACTAAACTTATCAACCCCCACTATATAACCCCCATTAAACTCTGCCAACATGTATGTAATCAAAAGAAATGGAAAAAAAGAGAGTGTAAAATTCGATAAAATCACAGCCCGCATTGAAAAACTATGTTACGGATTGGATAGACGATTTGTAAACTCAATAGATGTTGCCAAAAAAGTAATTGAAGGATTGTATGACGGTGTAACCACTACGGAACTGGATAACCTGGCTGCCGAAACCGCCGCTTCTCTTACCGTAAAGCACCCTGATTACGCACTGCTTGCCAGCCGTATTGCTGTAAGCAATTTGCATAAAAACACCACCAAGAGCTTCTCCGCCACAATGGAGTTGTTCTACAATTATACGGACCCTAAAACAAACAAAAACCTACCTCTTTTGGCTGATGATGTGTGGGCTATTGTAAAGCAACATGCAGAGTTGTTGGACTCTACCATCATTTACGACAGGGATTATGGGTTTGATTATTTCGGTTTTAAAACATTGGAAAAATCCTATCTGCTAAAAATTAATGGGGAAATAGCAGAACGGCCGCAGCATATGTTTATGCGGGTTTCCATTGGCATTCATAAAGAAGATATAGATAGCGCTATTCGTACATACAACCTTATGAGCGAAAGATGGTTTACACACGCTACACCTACTTTGTTCAATGCGGGTACACCTAAACCACAAATGTCTTCCTGCTTTTTGTTGACAATGAAAGATGACAGCATTGAAGGCATTTATGATACTTTAAAACAAACAGCAAAAATTTCACAAAGTGCCGGCGGTATCGGGTTGGCTATACACGGCATACGGGCTACAGGAAGTTATATTGGCGGTACAAATGGTACCAGCAATGGTATCATCCCTATGCTGAGAGTGTATAATGATACAGCTCGCTATGTAGACCAGGGTGGTGGTAAACGTAAAGGTGCATTTGCTATGTATCTGGAGCCCTGGCATGCAGATGTATTTGAATTCTTAGACCTGCGTAAAAACCATGGTAAAGAAGAACTGCGCGCCAGAGACCTTTTCTATGCATTGTGGATACCCGATCTATTTATGAGACGCGTAGAAGAAGATGGAGAGTGGAGCCTGTTTTGCCCCAATGAAGCACCAGGGTTACATGAATGCTGGGGTGAAGATTTTGAAAAACTATATGCCCAATACGAAGAAGAAGGTCGTGCAAGAAAAACTATCAAAGCACAAGAGCTATGGTTTGCTATATTAGATGCACAAATAGAAACTGGTACACCTTACTTGCTGTATAAAGATGCTGCTAATCGTAAAAGCAATCAGCAAAACCTGGGAACGATTAAAAGTTCCAACTTGTGTACAGAAATCATTGAGTACACCTCGCCTGATGAAGTAGCGGTTTGTAATCTGGCTTCTTTAGCTCTGCCTCGCTATGTGAACAATGGTAAATTTGACCACGATAAATTGTATGAGGTAACTTATCAGGTTACTAAAAACCTGAATAAGATTATTGACAATAATTACTACCCTGTTCCAGAAGCACAAAACTCCAATTTACGTCACCGTCCTATCGGATTAGGTGTACAAGGCTTGGCTGATGTGTTTATCCTGATGCGATTACCTTTTGAAAGCAATGAAGCGAAACAACTCAACAAAGAAATATTTGAGACCATTTATTTTGCTGCAATGACAGCAAGTAAAGACCTGGCCAAAGTAGAAGGCACTTATGAAACATATGCCGGTTCGCCAGTATCGCAAGGTATTTTCCAATTTGACATGTGGAATACAGAACCAACCCTTCGCTGGGACTGGTACACGCTGAAAGCAGAAGTAATGAAGCACGGTGTAAGAAATTCCTTACTGGTAGCGCCGATGCCAACAGCTTCTACTTCACAGATATTAGGTAACAACGAATGTTTTGAACCGTATACCTCCAACATTTATGTACGTCGTGTACTGAGTGGAGAGTTTGTGGTGGTGAATAAGCACCTCCTGAAAGACCTGGTAGAACTTAACCTTTGGAATGATGAAATGAAAAATCAAATCATTAGCCACAATGGTTCTATTCAAAAGATGGAGAACATTCCCCAAAACATCAAAGAAATTTATAAGACCGTATGGGAAATTAAGCAACGATCGATTATCGATATGGCCGCCGACAGAGGCGCTTACATTTGCCAGTCGCAATCGCTCAACTTGTTTATAGATGCCCCTACTACTTCCAAGCTTACTTCCATGCATTTCTATGGCTGGAAGAAAGGTTTGAAAACAGGTATGTATTACCTGCGTACCAAAGCTGCTTCACAAGCGGTGCAATTCACAGTAGAGAAGCAAGGAGGTAAATCTGTAGAACCATTGGTAGACTCACACAACCTTACTGTAGTAGAAACAGTTGCTGCAGAAGATCCTCAGGCAAAAATTGTTGAAGGAGCCGTATGTACCATGCAGGATGGTTGCATTAGCTGCGGATCATAATTACTCTTATCTGGACGTTTTAGAATAATCAGGCATGTGTATTCTTACACATGCCTTTTTGATTTATACAAATGAAGTCTTACATATAAAATACAAACTGCTAAGGCTTGTTTTTCACTAATCGTATCATGGCGCTACTACCTTCTGTACTTTCTAATCTTGCTTCGTAGCGTTTAGTGCCACATAAGGCAACCATATAAGACGTATTAGGAGGAATACTGCCCAGATTCTCTGCCACCATTACCAATTCATTTGTTTCTTCCAACTCAGCTATGGGCAACTTAATGGTATAAGCAGAAGCCAATAATCGGATGTTTTTAAAAATCAATTTATCATTTAAAAATAAGGAAATGGAATCGCCATCTATTTCTGCATTATCATAAAATCGCAGTTCCAGCGAATCGCCTTCCAAGAGAATTTCCTTTGTAAAAACTTTTTTACGTGTTGTAAACTTCTCTTCTATAGTTAATGTCTTGGGTATAACAGGAACAATTATCTGTGGCGTTACTATCGGCGTTTGCTTCACAACTACTGGCGTTACTTCCTTTACAGGAGTAGCAACGATGACTTCCTGCTTTTGAGGTATTACTGGCGCAGTGGCCAGCCCCGCAATACTATCAATGATATCCGGATCATTAGCTCCTACCAGATAATTATCAATGACAAAATCCCATTCATCCGGAAAACCGGTTGTTGTTGCCTTATCCAGGTCTACCACTCCCCGCGGATTTTCTTCTCCCTGTCTTCCTGCTTTGCCATCCAGCATCATGCGACCATCACCGGGACAATTAAAATCGGCTCTTGCTACTAAGGGTATCTTTCCGGGTTGCGATAGCGCATTGCGCCCTTGCTTTACTTCCAGTAATTGATCATCCCACCACACTGTCTCATTAGTAGTGGCATCAAAATAGCCTCGTATACTGTAGCGGCGATAATGCCCTGCCGATTGATAATAATACGAAGTACCCGTAAGACTATCTCCTTTCTGTATAATTTTTAATTCTACTTTTTGTTGATGGATACGGCCTTTCCAGATACCGGTTATCATTTGCCCTTGTACATCAGCAACAATAAATAAAACTAAAATGGAAAGCAGAAGCTGTATGCGTTGAGATTGTTTTATCACGCTTATTAAACGAAGCAAATCACGGGTTATTATTCATAGGAGTAGCAAGTCACGGCCACCATCGGTATTTTAACTTTTTTGTTTTGTCTTTCTACTTCTTTACAATAGTGATTTTACCAATGCTTCCCATTCTTCTTCCAGGGAATAAGTGGGTCTTTTCTTGCCTGCACGACGATACCAATAATCGGCATTAAATCTATCTCCTTCCTTGCGATGCAGGTAGGCATGTATATGTGCAGCCGTGGCATCTTCCACATCCTGTATCAGGTTGTGCGATTGCTCCCACTCATTTTTTCCATCGTACCAAAGAGCTTGCAGGTAAATGGAAAGCGAAGGTGCGGGTAATGAATTTTCTAACGAATTTATGTATTCAGTAAAGTTCATAGCATTTTAGATTAATAAAAACCATACAGAAAAAAAATCAAAAAAAGTATTAAGGCAGATAGTAATAAGCCTTTAGCAAAGGGAGCTGATTTTTTGTTGAATAGCATGATAACACCTATGAGGAAGTATACAATAGCAAATAGTACGAGCGAGAAACTGGCCAGATACAATCTTTCTTGAAATGAAGTTGCTTGTCCGGATGATGTCCTGAAATAGGACAGTAGAAGTGCGGCAATTAATGAGCTAATCAGGCCCCAGTAAAAATATGATCTCATAGCTCATAAAGTTAGTTTTTTACTATCAATTCAATGAGCTAAACAGGAAAGAGCAATTCCTGTATAATGACATTACATTTGCAAACAGCAAAGCAATAACTATGAAGTTTGTTTGGATGATAGCCACACTTGTAATAGGCGCTATGATGCCGGTGCAGGCTATTCTAAATACAAAATTAGGCAGGCAAATAGGTGGGCCATTGATGGGTGCGCTCATGAGTTTTTTTGTAGGGATTGTTTGTTTACTCATCCTGAATTTATCGCTTAACAGTAGTGCGATTACACAACTAAAGCCTTCCACTACCTACCCGTGGTATATATGGCTGGGCGGAGTATTAGGAGCCATCTTTGTAGGGTATATCACTTGGATAAATCCCAAACAAGGGGTAGCGCTTACTTTTGCCCTGGCTGTAAGCGGACAAATATTTGCATCGTTAGTAATTGATCACTACGGTTTATTGGGTGTTGCTGTAAGAACAATAACTTTGGAGAAATTCATCGGGGCGCTGTTGATCATCGCAGGACTAATCCTGATAAAAAAGTAAAGCTGTAGTGCATGAGTAATCCTAACTTAAATAATGATAAGCAACAGTTATCCGCAGGAGACAAAGAGTTTGAGAATAGTATCCGCCCCGGTCAAATCAGCGACTTTGCAGGGCAGGCACAAACGATCGAAAACCTTCGCATTTTTATCAAGGCAGCTAAAATTAGAGGAGAAGCATTAGATCATGTTTTATTTCACGGCCCTCCCGGCTTGGGTAAAACCACCTTATCCCGCATTGTTGCCAATGAATTGGGCGTATCTATTAAAGAAACCTCAGGTCCTGTAATAGAAAAACCGGCTGACCTTGCCGGCTTACTTACAGGCTTAGAAGCGAATGATGTTTTATTTATTGATGAAATTCACCGCCTTAGCACGGTAGTAGAAGAATATCTCTATGCCGCCATGGAAGATTACCGCATCGATATTATGATTGATACCGGCCCTAATGCAAGAAGTATTCAGATTAATCTAAATCCGTTTACTCTTATTGGCGCTACTACCCGTAGCGGGCTCTTAACAGCTCCTTTACTTTCCCGTTTTGCCATCAAAGCAAGATTAGAATATTATACAGCAGAAACACTCAATAAAATCATTCAGCGCTCCGCTGATATACTTAACGTTTCTATTTCTTCCAGCGCTGTAGCAGAGGTAGGAAGAAGAAGCAGAGGTACACCTCGTATTGCCAACGGTCTTTTGAGAAGAGTACGAGACTTTGCACAGGTGCTAAATGACGGCGAGGTAGACCTCGGTATCACACAACATGCCTTAAAGGCTCTGAATGTAGATGAATACGGGCTTGACGATATGGATAATCGTATTTTATTAGCTATCATCGAAAAATTTAAAGGCGGCCCTGTAGGACTTACCACGATCGCTACAGCTGTAGGGGAAGAAGCGGGTACGATAGAAGAAGTATATGAACCATTTTTAATACAACAGGGTTTTTTACAGCGTACACCTCGCGGCAGAGAAGTCACGGCTAAGGCTTATGAACATTTAGGCAAAGACAAACCGGGCTTACAGCAATCGCAGCTATGGTGACGCAACGAAATCATTTTAAACTTTGTCAGCATTGATATGAAAAAAGTAGTATTAGTAGCAACCATGTGGCTCTTTTCTACATTTGGTTGTATTAAAAACCCTTGCGCTTGTTCTCCATTACTTCCATTAGATAAAATCAAAGCAACTGTAATAGAAACTGAAAATATTGATTGCAAGC
>CAZPPM010000080.1:0-14429 GCA_964588445.1 uncultured Citrobacter sp. | reverse complement strand
TAACTGTAACAGAAATACCTTTCTTAATAAATATGGGATGGAGCTTCTTTATCACACTTGCTACTATGATTGCTATCAGTTTAGCAGGCCCTAAAATCAATCCTAAAGGGCTTGAAATTGATAAGTCTATGTTTAAGATCGCTCCCCAACATGTTATCATGATTGTGGCAATGTTGATGGTAATATTGGCTTTATATGCTAAATTCTGGTAACTACTTGTTTATTTCGGTATATAGAAAAGGCGCCTTCAAAAGGCGCTTTTTTTATATTTGTCCATACTAAAAAATCACATTATGAACATAAAAAAGGCTCTTCTATCGATAATTATATTATTGGCTTTTGGCGCAGCTCACTCGCAAGCCAACAAACAAAACCTATATCTGCAAGCCAGTGAAATGAGCGACATAATGGTAAGATACAATGCAGACAGAGGTAGCATTGTACGCTTTTACAATACAGGTACGGCTGAGTGGGGACGCGGCGGCGGAGGTGGAACATATAACACTCCTGAAAGAAGAAAAAGAATGCTTACACTGATTGCTGACTATTTAAAAGAAATGAGTAGTGCAGACTTTAACCAAATGAGTATAAATGGTAAGGCGGATTACCTTCTTTTTAAAAATAAATTGGAGGACGAGCAGTATAAACTACAAGCAGAAGAAAAAACGTACGAGCAGATAGCAAAATATCTACCTTTTTCTGACAAAGTAATTGCACTAGAGAAGCCGAGAAGACGCGGTATGACCGTAAAAGGAGAAGAAGTAGCAAAAGAAATGGAAACGCTTAAAAAAGAGGTAATCGCTTCTATTGATGTCATAAAGAAGGAGCCGGAAATGGAAATGAAGCAAGCTTCTTTTGCGGCTGAAGCAGTAAGAGGATTGCAGGGTATGCTTAAAAATTACTTCAACTTTTACAATGGATACGATCCTCTCTTCTCTTGGTGGGTACCTAAAACTTATGGAGAGCTGGACAGTGTATTGAACATATATGCAGGGCAGTTGTCAAGAAAAGGAAAACAAACCAGTTCACAAAAAGATGATGGCAGTGGCATCATTGGTAATCCCATTGGAAGAGAAGAATTAATACGCCAACTTAAATTAGAGTTCATCCCGTATACTCCAGAAGAGCTTGTTGACATCGCTAATAAAGAATTTGCCTGGTGTGATGCAGAGTTATTGAAAGCTTCTAAAGAAATGGGATTTGGCGAAAACTGGAAGGCGGCTCAGGAAAAAGTAAAAAACTCATACGTTGCTGCGGGCCTACAACCGGAAGCAATGCTGGACTTATATAATCAATCCGTATCTTTTCTTAAAAAAAATAATCTCCTTACTATTTCTCCATTGGCTGAAGAGTCCTGGAGAGTATATATGATGTCACCAGAGCGGCAGCTGGTTAGTCCTTTCTTTTTGGGAGGCGAATCGCTTATTATATCTTACCCGACTAATACCATGTCGTATGACGACAAGATGATGAGTATGCGCGGCAATAATCCTCATTTTTCCCGCGCTGTGGTACATCATGAGCTGATAGCCGGCCATCACTTGCAAGGATTCATGAACAACCGTTCTAAAGTCTACAGAAATTTCAGTACGCCTTTCTGGACAGAAGGTAATGCGCTTTACTGGGAACTTATTTTATGGGACTTAGACTTCCCCCGCTCTCCCGAAGACCGGATAGGTATGCTTTTCTGGAGAATGCATCGTTGCGCCAGAATCATTTTTTCACTCAATTATCATCTTAATAAATGGACTCCACAACAGTGTATCGACTTTCTTGTAGATCGTGTAGGGCATGAGCGAGCAAATGCTACGGGGGAAGTAAGAAGATCTTTCACGGGAGGTTATGGCCCATTGTATCAAATTGCCTATATGATAGGCGGATTACAATTTTATGCACTCAAAAAAGAATTAGTAGATACAAAAAAGATGACGTACAAGCAGTATCATGACGCTATACTGGGAGAAAATAATATTCCTGTAGAAATGCTAAGAGCTATCTTAACAAATCAGCCTATAAAAAGAGACTTCAAAACAAATTGGCGTTTTTACGGCAAATAATATTTACCGATTAACACTCCGGCAAACTCAAAGGAACGTTGATGGCCAAGCCGCCATCAGCGGTTTCTTTGTATTTATAATTCATATCCTGTGCCGTATCCCACATCGTTTTAATAACAGCATCTAAAGAAACTTTGGCAAAATCGGGGGTACTTTGCAATGAAAGCTGAGCCGCTGTAATTGCTTTGATAGCCCCCATCGTATTTCTCTCTATGCAAGGCACCTGTACCAGTCCGGCAATAGGATCACAAGTAAGTCCCAGATGGTGTTCCATGGCAATTTCCGCTGCCATCATCGCCTGCCGCTGATTGGCTCCGCTCATTTCAGCAAGTGCCGCTGCCGCCATAGCAGATGATACACCTATCTCTGCCTGACAACCTCCCATTGCTGCAGAAATGGTAGCTCCTTTTTTAAATATGCTCCCTATTTCTGCTGCCGTAAGCAGGAATCGAATAATTTTTTCTTCCGTATATCCTTCACAAAAAACGATGTAGTACATCAATACAGCAGGTATAACCCCAGCCGCTCCATTCGTAGGTGCAGTAACCACTCTGCCAAAAGAAGCATTTTCTTCATTGACAGCTAATGCAAAGCAACTGACCCAATCAAGCGTATAATTAAACCCATTTCCACCTGCTTTAATGGCCTGTAGCCAGGTTTCAAAATCGGCATAAGTTGCACTGCCAAGTAATTTTTTGTTTAATGCGGCAGCACGTCTCCTTACCTGCAAGCCGCCCGGTAAAACTCCTTCTGTATGGCAACCTCTGAAAATACATTCTTTCATAGTATGCCAAATAGCCATTACTGCCTTTTTTGTTTCCTCCTCAGTACGCCAGCTATTCTCATTTTCCATAACCACATCATAAATAGCCAGTCCCGTTTTACGACACCAATGCAGCAAATCATTGGCATTATTGATAGGAAATGGCAATTGTATAGTTTCCGCACCGCCTTGCTGTTCTCCTTCCTTTACTACAAAGCCTCCTCCTATGGAATAATAGGTTTCTGCTATAGAGGTTTCGTGTTCAAAAGAAGCCAGAAAAGTAAGTGCATTAGAATGGAAAGGAAGACTTTCTGCAAACAAAAACTCTATATCTTCTCTGGGATCAAAATCAACCTCATGCAGGCCGCTCAGTATTATTTTCTTTTGCAAAGCAATGTCATGGATTTTTGCATCAATAGCTGAAACATCCACTGTAACGGGGTCTTCTCCACTCAATCCCAATTGCACAGCTATATCCGTACCATGTCCTATGCCCGTTTTAGCAAGAGAACCATACAGCAATACTCTTATTTCTTTTACCTTAAATAAAAGCTGCTGCTGCTTTAACGTTTCTAAAAATCGCTGAGCGGCTCTCCACGGACCTAATGTGTGGGAACTGGAAGGACCAACGCCAATTTTAAAAATGTCAAAAACAGAAATAGATTCGTGTTGTACCACTTCTCTTTTTTACAAAACTACATGAAAATGCCCCGCATTCAAGTGCGAGGCATTTAGTTTCGAAACTATTTTATCTAAATAGCCAATAGGCTGACCTCAAAAATTAATATTGAATTAGCCGGTATTACTATATTTCCATTATTATCTTTAATCTCCCTTGAACTATACCCCAGGCTTGGTGGAATGTAAATATTTACCTTTCCTCCTACTTTCATCAATGGTAGAATATTTCTCCACCCTGAAATCATTTCACTCAATCCAAAAGTAATGCCTTCACTGCCATCAAACTTAACGCCTGAAGTTAGCCATCCTTGATAAGCAACTCCTACTACCGCACAAGCTCCACTTGGCTTGCTTCCCGTACCCTCTGTAACCATAGTATAAAAAACACCGCTACAATGCTCCGTAGCTGTAATTCCTTGACCGTCGAGATAAGCTTTTAGGGCTGCTTTTTCACTAGCAGGAGCAGCATTACTACAAGCATTATACTCACATTTGGGTTCCTTTAAACAACTGGCAAAAAAAGTAACAGACAGGATACAAATTAAAAAATACCTCATAATCTCTTAAAATTTACTCGTTTTATAACTCTTACATGACAGTGCCATTTCATAAATCGCTGCAACTTTCCAGCAAACTTATTTATTTTTCTTAGCCATCAATTCTTTGTATCGGGTTTCGTTGATATCCCATTTATGCCGGGCAGAAAATATAGTAATAAAAACAACAATCAATATAGCAGCAATCAACACTACAATGATACTCGAAAATTGATTGGCCCTTAACTGCATCTCTGCCCGCTTGTACCAACCGGACAATACATTAAAAAAGATAAAAACAACTATAGCTGCCCCCAGAGGCAATCCTACTGACAATTGCCGTATAACACTTCTCTTACGAAGCCGATTTTGCTCCCAAGACCTGATAAACTCCTCTTCTTGTGGTGTAAGCATAGCACAAAATTAAAACATTAATTGTCAATGAACTTGCAACACACAAATGATTTTTATATATTAGTACCTCAATCAAAAAAGGCTGTGAAAATAACCACCTTATTAGCCCAATATCTTTACACGAATCACCGGCTTGAACTTCCCGGTATCGGCACCTTTTTGTTAGACCCGTCTACAATTGGTCATATAGAAAATAATAAACAAAAATCGCTTGTTTTAGAAGGCATAAGCTTTGAAGCCACTCAGGTAAGCCAAGCTGCACCTGAGCTTATCAGCTTCATTTCATCCCAAAGTGGTAAAATGAAAGCACTAGCGTCTGCCGATCTTGACTCCTATCTTGAACTCGCCAAACAGTTTCTCAATATTGGAAAGCCCTTTACATTCGAAGGAATAGGCACACTGGTAAAAGTAAAATCGGGATTGTATGATTTTGTACCTGATTCTGTCAGCTCTGATAAATTAACCCCCATAGTAAGTAAAGAAGCTAAGGACATCCTAACAGACGAAGGAAGCAAAAAGTATGAATCCTTCCTGACCCCTGAACGGAAAACGAATAATTCAAGAAAATTCCTGATCGCCTTTCTTTGCATCTGTGGACTTGGCTTAGCTATCTGGGGTGGATACTATTTATCAAAAAACAAAACGCCTGACACTATAGCCACCGAGAATAAGACGGCTCCTTTTCCTCCTCCTGTAACTGTAGAAGATCAATCAGATACTAGTTCCACTAAAAAAGACGCTGACACGATAATACCTAACGATCAACCTTCTTCCTCTATTCGTCAGGATTCTTATAAATATGTATTGGAGATTACAAATGGTACAAGAGCCGCAAAAAGACATAAGCAGCTCCGAACAAATCTCTGGGATGTACACCTGGAAACGAAAGATTCTATTCAATACACCTTGTACTTAATTTTGCCTGCTATCTATTCAGACACTACCCGTGTACTTGATTCGCTGAGCATGATGACAGGAAGAAGAGTGCACATCGAGTATAACAATAGCAAGTAATACAAGAAAGCCTTCGTAGTTTTTAAGGCAAAAACAGTAGGTTAATTATTGTTTCCGATTGAAACATTCTCAATAATTATCTTTGGTGAAAATTCGAAAAGAAGATTATGCTAAAGATTGGCGTTTTTGGTGTTGGCCATTTAGGAAAATTTCATCTCAACAACTGGACGGAAATAGGCGACGTTGAAGTCGTAGGCTTCTACGATCCTGATGATAACACTGCAAAAGAAGTAGCCGATAAATACCAGCTACCCCGTTTCCTGGATGCCGATGAATTGATAAATGCTGTAGAAGCCATCGATGTAGTCGCTCCTACCCCTTTTCACTACGAATGGTGCGAGAAAGCAATAAAAAAAGGGAAACACGTATTTGTAGAAAAACCTTTAGCCAATACAATGGAAGAGGCCAGAGAATTGGTAAAACTGGTGCAGGAGTCTGGTGTAAAATTCCAAGTAGGGCATGTAGAAAGATTTAATCCTGCTTTCTTAGCGATACAGGATATCTCGCTCAACCCCATGTTTATTGAAGTACACCGTCTGGCACAGTTTAATCCGCGCGGCACAGAAGTAAGTGTTATTCTCGACTTAATGATCCATGACATTGATATTATTTTGAGCATTGTAAAAAGTGATGTAAAAAATATATCAGCCAGTGGGGTGGCCGTAATGACGGAAACACCTGATATTGCTAACGTACGGATAGAATTCAATAATGGCTGTGTGGCTAATCTTACATCAAGCAGGATCTCCATGAAAAAAATGCGAAAAATGCGCATTTTTCAGAAGGATGCTTATATAGGAGTAGATTTTCTAAATAAAAAAACAGAGCTAATCAAGCTAAAAGACTCATACGATGATGGCGTTTTTTCTTTTGATATAGAAACCAATACCGGCAAGAAAACTATAGCTGTTGCTAATCCACTTATACCGGAAGTAAATGCTATTCGGCAGGAATTAACTGCGTTTAAAATCGCTATCCTTAACAATACACGACCAATTGTTTCTGAAACAGATGGACTAGCGGCCATGGATGTTGCCCATCAGATATTGAAAAAAATTGGCAATAATGCTATAAGTAATTAATGGAAAGTGGCCGTAAAATAGCTATTACCTGGTATGCCATTTCAGATTATGTTGCAGCCGTGCTTGCTTGGCTGGCTTTTTATTATGTAAGAGCTTATTTGCTCAAAGATTCTACCGTTTTCCCTTTGAGCCCACTCTCCTGGTTATACACCCTTTTAGTTGTTCCTGTGGGCTGGCTGATTCTGTATACTACCAGCGGTGCGTATCACTCTTTATATAAAAAATCAAGATTAGAAGAATTAACCAAGACGTTTTATTGTACAGCCATAGGCGCTATTGTTCTTTTCTTACTTGTACTTTTTGACGATCCGTGGAATACACAGTATTATCCATTAAAAGCATTCATATCGCTTGTTGCCATTCATTTTATCTTAACCTTTACAGGCAGATGGCTTATTCTGAATGCAGTGAAAAATCATTTACTTACCGGTAAAGTTATTTTCAATACATTAATGATTGGCAATAAAAAAAATGCACTTGCCATTTACAAGAACACTACGAAAAAACTGAAGGATGGCGGATTTGATTACATAGGATTTCTTACCCCCAACGAAATGGAAAATGAAAACCTTGAAATTGAAAACTTACTGCCCAACCTTGGTTCTCTCAAAAATCTGGATCATATCATCGATTCTTATTCTATAAAACTTGTTGTTTTAGCAATAGAAAAAACAGAGTATTCGCTATTGGAAAATATCATAAATCAATTAAGCGAAAAAGATGTTGAAATTAAAATACAACCCAGCACACTGGATATCCTATCTGGTTCTGTAAAAACCATCAATGTACTTGGCGCCCCATTAATAGACTTGCGTACAAATTTGATGAGCGACTGGGAACAAAATATTAAACGCTTGGTTGATTTTTCCTTTTCGCTTATAGGCATTGTTTTACTATCGCCCCTAATGATCTATGCGGCTATTAGAGTACGTATGTCTTCTCGAGGATCTATTTTTTTTAAGCAAGAACGAGTAGGTTATAAAAACAAGATTTTTATTTTGCATAAATTTCGCTCTATGCATACGAATGCGGAAGAAAACGGTCCTCAACTTTCATCCGATAACGACGAGCGCATTACTTCTTGGGGTAGAGTGATGCGCAAATGGCGCATTGATGAGTTACCGCAATTATGGAACATTCTTATTGGCGATATGAGCCTTGTAGGTCCAAGGCCTGAACGAAAATTTTATATAGAGCAAATTGTAGCCGTTTTTCCCTATTACCGTTATCTTTTAAAAGTTAAACCCGGGCTTACCAGCTGGGGTATGGTACAATTTGGCTACGCCCAAAATGTAGAGGAGATGATAGAGCGAAGCAAATTTGACCTTTTGTACATAGAGAATGTGTCTCTGGCGCTTGACTTCAAAATTATGATTCACACGCTACGGATTATCTATATGGGCAAGGGTAAATAGCTCGTTTCGCCATTAGCTTTCATTTTCAGAAATAACGTATTATTTTTGGTCAAATTCCATCCTGTTGAGAAAAATTGTTTCCCTACTTACGCTTATTTTATTCTGCTCACAGCTATATGCCCAAAAAGCTGGTTATTGGCAGCAACAAGTGGATTACACCATTGCTGTAACATTAAACGATAAAACGCATAGCCTGGAGGGTTTCGAAAAAATCATTTATACCAATAACTCTCCTGATACGCTCACGTATATATGGATACACTTGTGGCCAAATGCTTACAAAAATGATAAAACCGCCTTCAGTGATCAACTGCTAGAGAATGGCGATACACGTTTTTATTTTTCAGATAAAGAGCAAAAAGGCTATATCAACAGATTGGATTTTAAAGTCAACGATAATGTAGCTGAAACAGAAGATCATCCTCAGCATATTGACATTGTCAAACTATTGCTACCCTCCCCTTTATTACCCGGAAAGCAAACAATCATCACTACTCCTTTTCATGTAAAACTTCCTTTCAATTTCTCCAGAGGAGGACATGTAGGAGAAAGTTATCAGATTACCCAATGGTATCCTAAGCCTGCTGTTTATGATAAGCAAGGCTGGCATCCCATGCCCTATCTCGATCAGGGAGAGTTCTATAGCGAGTGGGGTAACTTTGATGTAAGTATTACTTTACCCGATAACTATGTGGTAGCTGCAACAGGAGAACTACAAAACGAAACAGAAAAGGACTGGTTAAAAAAAAGAAAAGATTATAACTGGCAACCTTTCAAAGAAAAAAAGAAAACGAAAGCAGGAAGCTATAAAACCGTAATACAAGAATTCCCCCATTCATCGCTTACCACTAAAACAATTCGTTATTTACAAAATAATGCACACGACTTTGCCTGGTTTGCCGATAAACGTTTTATAGTAGCCTGGGACACTTTGGTTACAGAAAAAAATAAAAGGATTGATCTATTTAGCTTTTATACTTCGTCAGAAAAAAATAATTGGAGTAGTGCCAATGGCTTTTTAAAAACAGCTATTCAAAAAAGAAACAATTGGGTAGGCGAATATCCTTATAACGTAGTAAGTGCTGTATTGGCTCCTAAAAATTATAGCGGAGGAATGGAATACCCTACCATTACTATTGTTGCCCCCACGGCCGATGCTCGCTTGTTAGAATATACCGTTGCACATGAAGTAGGTCATAATTGGTTTTACGCTGCTCTGGCCAGTAATGAAAGACAATATCCCTGGCTTGACGAAGGACTGAATACTTACTACGACAATCGTTATAGCCGTGAAAAATACGGAGATAAAGGTGAGTTGCAGGTGGGTGGTGCTTCCAAGACTGTGCCTCTCCGAAAAATGGAAAAGCTCGAATTTGAATCATTAGTAGCAGTAAAAAAAGATCAACCCATTTCAACATCCAGCGAAAATCTCTCCGTATCTAATTATGCGCTTACAGCTTACTATAAAACTGCTTCATGGCTTGAGTATATAGAGAAGTCCATCGGCAAAGAAGCATTTGACGCAGCCATACAAGAGTATTATCAGCGATGGAAATTTAAGCACCCGCAACCGGATGATTTTAAGAAAGCGATGGAGGAAGCTACTCATCAAAAAATGGATTCTTTCTTTTTATTACTTCATACAAAAGGAAGCCTGCCACATGAGAAAAGAGCCGGGACAGATTTTCTTCTTATGCCTTCTTTATCATCCGTACGTCGTCACATTACATCCACAGCAAAATATATTTATACGATTTCTCCCGCTTTGGGCATAAACAGTTACGATAAAGTTATGCTGGGAGTATTGCTTACGAATATCAAAAAACCCACAACTCCTTTTCAATTTTTATTGGCTCCCATGTATGCTACCGGATCAAAACATCTTTCAGGATTGGCTACTATTCGTTATTCCTTTTTTCCTGAAAAAATATTTTCCAAAATAGCATTGGGTGTTTCTGCCGCTACCTTTAGCATTAATGATTTTACAGACAGTGAAGGCAAATACCTGCGACAGGGTTTCTATAAATTTGTTCCAACGCTACGATTTGAACTACAAGAAAAAAATCCAAGAAGCACTACGCAGCGTTATATACAGCTAAAATCTTTCTTTTTACAGGAAGAAAGATTGCGCTTTTACAGAGATACTATAATAACCGGCATTGACACGACCATTACCAATAAATTCAAAAACAACATTAACAATACAACTTTATTACAGTTAAAAGCCAAAATTGAAAACTTTAGAGCCCTCTATCCTTACAGTGGTGAGCTAATAATAGATCAAGGTAAAGATTTTGTAAGAGCCGCCTTTACCGGAAAGTATTTCTTTAACTATGCAAAGGGAGGTGGCCTAGATCTTCGATTCTTTGCGGGAAAGTTTTTCTACACATCGCCTAAAACATTTGTTCGTGAACTAAGTACAGACCGATATCATTTAAACATGACTGGCGCAAACGGTAATGAAGACTACACTTATAGTGATTATTTTGTAGGCAGAAACAAATTTGAAGGAACGGCTAGTCAGCAACTAATGGCAAGAGATGGCTTCTTTAAAGTTAGAACCGACCTACTGGCAGATAAAGTAGGCCGTTCTGATGACTGGCTAATAGCCATGAACTTTAGTTCTACAATACCTTCTTCTATAAACCCGTTAAGTATTTTGCCTTTTTCAATTCCGTTGAAAGTATTTGTGGATATCGGCACTTATGCTGAAGCCTGGGACAGAAATGCGAATACGGATCGCATTCTATTTGATGCCGGCCTGCATTTACCTTTATTTAAAGAAACGATCAATATTTACCTGCCCATTTTCTATAGCGCACCTTTCAAAGAATATATTAAATCTGTTTTACCACCTAAAAACAGATGGTTAAAAACAATCTCTTTCTCCATAGATATTTCTAATTTTAATGTACGGAAATTTAACCGGCATTTTGTTTACTAATGTCTTCTTCTATTCGGTATATCACGCAGGCTGCTATTGACAAGGCAAAGTGGGATGCCTGTATTAGCAGCGCAGACAATGGTTTAATTTATGCCTATTCGACTTACCTCGATCATATGGCCGATCAATGGGATGCACTTGTGCTTGACGATTATACCACAGTAATGCCATTAACGTGGAGAAAAAAATATGGCATTCATTATCTCTATCAGCCTTTTCTTACAGCACAGTTAGGCATTTTTGGCCATTCACTTTCAGCCACTGTTATCGATCAATTTATACAAGCAATTCCTTCAAAGTTTAAATACTGGGATATCTACCTAAACCAACAAAACACATACCCTCTTAATTCCTGTAAGCTTTACTTAAGAAGGAATTTCACTCTTGCTCTTAACAAGCCATACGATGAGCTTTATGCAAATTACAGAGACAATATCAAAAGAAATATCAACAAGGCTAAGCAATCTGGATGTACATCTGTGAAAGGATTTCCAGTAGACCAAGTGATTGCACTTGCTATAGAACAATTAAAAAACCATGATCAGGAAAGCATTCCTGAACTGGAAAAATTCAAAAAATTATTTTTCATCCTCGCTTCACAGCACAAAGCAATCACCTACGGTATTCGCTCTGCAAAAGGTGAATTAATTGCCTCCTGCGTATTTACATTTTCTCATCATCGTGCTTACTATATTCTCGTAGGTAACCATCCTGATGGAAGAACCATCGGCGCTTCACATTACCTCATAGATTCTTTTATAAAAGACCACGCCGGAGAAGACTTGCTTCTGGATTTTGAAGGATCTGATATCCGCAATCTTGCTTTTTTCTACAGCAGTTTTGGTGCGGTAGAAGAAAAGTATGCAGGTCTTCTCGTCAACCGTCTACCTTTTTATCTTAAATGGTTGAAGAAATCTTAGCTTATATTCCTGTCTGCTAAAATTCTTTCTGCTACGAGCATATCCAATGGGTGAGTAATTTTTATATTAGCCTCTTCTCCTTGTACCAGCGACAGCTTCATTCCAAATGATTCTGCCACGGAAGCTTCGTCTGTAAATTTATCTTTATAATCGATCTCATAAGCAGGTTGTAGAATTTTACTATGAAACACCTGCGGCGTTTGCACCAGCATCACTTTGTTTCTATCAATTGATTCATTCCCTTCTTCTGTAAGTAATCGAATACTATCTTTTGAAGAAACTACTGGAATTGCTGTTCCTGTTTCTTGTGCCTTTTCATAACAACGCTGAATGAGTGACGTTGTAATTAAACATCGTACTGCATCATGAACGAATATCATAGATTCTTCTTCAATTAATGCCAGTGCATTTTTTACAGACTGAAACCGTGTGTCGCCCCCTATCGTTATCTGTATTCTCTCTTTATCAAAATAGGCATCCAGCACTTCCAGCCCCATATCCATATAATCCTGTGGCAGTACCAATATTATTTTTATATCCGCATACGCCTCCAGGAAAGCCTTTAGCGAATAGTAAAGTATAGGCTTTTCATTCAGCAACAAAAACTGTTTGGGAATAACATTACCCATTCTTGTGCCGGCCCCCCCGGCCACGATTACCGCATATTTTTTCATTGCAGCAAAAATAGTAAAGAGATAACGAATCTGTCTTGTATTGAATGAAGGTATTTTATACGCACGAGAGTGCGCTACTTATATATGGCTATATCCTTTACCCCGGCATTATTCATCACGCCCCGATACATTCCTTCGCTATTAAAAAGCAATGCCGTATTACCCTTAGTATCTACGCCTATCATTCCTCCCTCTCCATCAATTAGGGGCAATTTATCCATCACGACTATCTTCATAGCTTCTTTCAGAGCAAGTCCTTTGTATTCCATCAGGCAGCTCACATCATAAGCCGCTACGGCGCGTATAAACATTTCCCCATGACCGGTACAACTAATAGCACAGGTTTTATTATTGGCATAGGTACCTGCACCAATCACCGAACTATCACCCACTCTTCCCCATATTTTATTAGTCATCCCACCCGTACTTGTTGCCGCCGCTATATTGCCTTGCGCATCGCATGCTACCGCCCCTACTGTACCAAATTTTTTATTTTTGATAGCAATATCATGATCAAGGCTTGTCTTATCCGTTTCTTTTACCTGCTGCCATTGATCGTATCGAAATTGCGAAAAAAAATATTCGTCAGGTTCTTTGCGTAATCGGATTGCATCTGCAAAATCGTTGGCTCCGCTACCATTTAACATCACATGGGGTGTTTGAGTCATTACTGCATAAGCCAACTCAATCGGATTGCGAATGCTTTTAACAGCGCTTACCGCACCTGCCAGCAGCGTTTGCCCATCCATTACTGCTGCATCCATTTCGTGCATTCCGTTTTTAGCAAAAACAGAACCCTTACCTGCATTAAACAAACTATTATCTTCTAGTACTATCACGGCAGCTCTCACCGCATCCATAGCCGTACCGCCTTTTTCCAGTTTAATATAACCCGCTTCCAAGGCTTCTGCCAGCCCGGCCAGATAGGTCTTTTCCTGATCATCCGTGAGATCTTCTCTCCGGATAGTACCCGCACCGCCATGAATCGCAATAGAAAAAAGAGACATACTTATTTTTTATACAGAAGTTGATTTTCGTTTTTTGTTGGCATAATAATAAACAGGCACACCAATCAATACAATAGCTATGCCTAATAAAGACGTTTGCCATTTATAAAATAGTAAGCCGAGTGCCATGGTACCTGCCATCAATATGTATATTATTGGGATTACAGGATATCCAAATGCTTTGTAAGGCCTTTCTGCATCCGGCCTTGATTTTCTTAACCGAAATATACCCCAAATGGTAAGGATGTAGAATAACAACGTAATAAAAACAACATAGTCTAATAGTATTCCGTATCGACCACTTAAACACAATACACTTGCCCATATACATTGTGCCCACAACGCCCATGCTGGTACTGCATTTTTATTCAGTTCACCGGCTTTGGCAATAAATAATTTATCCTTTGCCATAGTGTAACACAAGCGGGCTCCTGTCAATATCAATCCATTGTTGCACCCAAAAGTAGAAATCATAATCATGATAGCAATAATCACCGCACCATAGCTGCCAAAGATTTGTCCAGAAACCGCAGTACCTACTCTATCTTCCTGTGCAAAAGCAATGCTTGGAGTCGCAGGCTCTGTCAGGTAAGCTACAGCCCCGTCCAAAGGTTCCGGCGTAATAGGCAATACCGCTACATACATGATATTGGTAAGTATGTAAATCGCTGTTACGATAATCGTTCCGAGAAATAAACTAAGCCCCACATTACGCTTAGGGTTTTTTATTTCACCGGCAATAAACGTTACATTTTCCCAAGCCACACTACTAAAAACAGATCCCACCATGGCGGAAGAAATAATACCTATAGCGAGCATTGTACTAACAGGCGACTCAAAAGGCGACCAACCTGTTTTATTACCAGATTCGTCATATACAGGAGAAGTGCTGGAGAAAGAAAAACCCTGAGAAAAATTATTA
>CAZPPM010000079.1:0-14603 GCA_964588445.1 uncultured Citrobacter sp. | reverse complement strand
TCCAATTGCTTTTCGAAGTCGTAGTACCCGATTATTATCTGCATAAAGCGCACCGGTTAATCCATATACTTCTAGATCTTTTCTGCCTATTGGCCAATTCCAGGAAGCTTGTATGACTGCATTTGAATGGGGATAGGTTAAAATAATAGTTGCATCATCATCTACATTTGGATTATTTTCTTTCTGTAGCTGTTGCGTAACGGTGGTTACGGTAAGTGGTCTTTCACCCCGATGAAACCAGGTAGCAAGGTTGGCACCATAGCAGCCAAAATCTGTTAATGCGCCACCGCCATTTTGAACAGAATCAATAAGCCAGTTTAAAAAAGTGCTCTCCAGTTCAATTTTTTTAGGCCCTTTGTGGCCGTCTCTCACAATGATTTTACGCATATCGCCTATCGCCCCTTCGCTTACTAGCTTATACGCTTCGTGATTACTGGAGTACCAGGTTGTTTCGTAATTGGTTACTAAGTGAATGTTATTGTCTGTGGCCAATTGTTGCATTTTACGGGCATGATCCAGGCTTACGGCTAATGGCTTTTCTACCATTACATGTATTTTTTGCGGAGCACAAACCTCCACAACTTTTAAATGTTCGTAGATGGTTCCAAATGCAGCTACTGCTACGGGCTTCGTCTTTTTTATCATGTCTTCGATCGTATTGAAGACAATGCTCATTGGATACCCATATTGTTTTGCATAGCGATTAGCCAGATCTTTATTGGGTTCCACAATACCTACTACCTCTATATCTGCTTTCTTTTCTCTGCCCAAAATCCAATGAACATGTGAATGGGTTAACCCAACGATCGCCAATCGTACAGGTTTTTTTTGTGCTTGTACAGCGGTAAAAAACAGACTAGCCAAACAAAGGAAAAGGGTATGTGTACTTTTCATATTGGTTCCGTTAATAATACACTCAAGTTAAAGCTAAATAGTAAACAAAAGTTGAGATTATAGTTTTAGCGGCGACTACCTTATTGGGCTTTGGCTAAAAGAAGAAAAGCTCTTATGGCAGGGTATGCTGAGCGGAGTCATTGTTACTTTATACGGTGTAGTAGCCACTTGGCAAATTCCGCCCCAAAAAACTGAGTCGTTACATACACTTACTTCCGCCGAAAGAAATAATTTTACTAAAAATAAGTATGACAAGAAGTAAAGCCATTGCTCATCGGCTCAGAGAAATATTGCTGGACGGACGCTGGATTGCCAATACCAATTATAAGGAACAACTGACAGCACTAAGCCATACAGAAGCTATCCACCAAACGGGTGAGTTAAATAGCATTGCTGCACTCACCTTTCATATCAATTATTATACAGCAGGAATTTTAGAAGTATTGCGTGGCGGAGAGCTTACCATAAGTGATAAATATAGTTTTGATGTACCCTCTCTTCCTACGGAAGCCGATTGGCAACAACTGGTAGATTCTTTCTTTACCAATGCAACCGCTTTTATTAGCGAAGTAGAACAATTGCCGGATGAAACGTTAGACAAGGTTTTTGTGAAAGAAGCTTACGGCACCTACTTACGCAACCTGGAAGGCGTTGTTGAGCATTGTTATTACCATTTGGGGCAAATTGTCCTCTTGGGGAAATTACAAAATACACAGTCCTAGTCCGGTTATCGTTCCTCGCAATTTTCTACCTCCTCTAAAAGAGCCAACAACATGGTTTGCTTTTCCAACTGCACAAAGTGGCGGTATCGTAAAAATGCCGACACCAGATTGCTAATAGTAAACAAAATAAACAATACGCCTTTGTTGAAATCCAATCGCTCATAAATACCAAAAATGTGCAACATAATAAATACCAATAATAAGGTAACAAACACGGCTGCCAGCACTTCAAAGACAACCAGGTTAGTCTTCGCTTTTTTTTGCTTTGCCTCCAGTACCTCTCTCTTTTTTTTTACCTCGCCAGCCGGTGCAGTAGTAAGCACAGTGTACGATTGATCAAGGGCGATAAGCCGGTCAATGAGTTGTTGTCGTAAAGCCGTTGTCATGTAGTATATGTGTTTGTCGTATTCGCTATCCTTGTATAGTAATAGCGGAGCGAATGTAGCCAATGCATTATTCCCCAAAAATAATTACACAGCAATAATAGTGAGTGTGCCTTGTTTTTTCCTATCCCAATAGTAAAAGATCCGTCTCCTTATTGTAAACAACAGTTGCCATTGCATAGCCTTTATACACTACTCCTTCTTTGGATCAATTATTACCCAATCGATCGATTGGACTATTCTTTTTTTTGCAGGTATTTGCAAGTGGACTTTTTATTTATAGCCACCTACTTATACGGCAGGGATAAACCCTGCATTTTTTTACGTAGCAAATCATCTTGTTCTGAATAGATTACAAAACTTTTTTCTCATTTTTAAAATTTGGCATTGTATATGTAAAGTAGTATTTATAAAATCACATTATATGTTATATGTCATTGCGGTAATACTACTTATAGGATGGGTTTTGGGATTTTTTGTTTTCTCTGCAGGGCAAATCATACATATACTTTTAGTCGTCGCCATTATTGCCATACTCCTTCGATTAATAAGAGGTGGTAAACCAATATAGTTTCATAACAAAAACGGAGAGAGAGCGTAGCCTTCTTTGTTAAATACAGGGAAGGCTACTTATTTTGCACTCTATGAGTAGAGTACCGCCATCGGCGTTAAAAAAATTTCTTGATGAAAAAGTAATCGCTTACGAACAACCTTATTTTATTGCAGGAGATCCCATTTGTATTCCTCATTTATTTACGACTAAGCAGGATATAGAAATCGCCGGTTTCTTTGCTGCTATTTTTGCCTGGGGCCATCGGACAACGATTATAAATAAATCGAGAGAGTTAATGGAACTAATGGATAGCCAGCCCTACCAGTTTTGCCTCTCGCTCGACAAAGAAAAAATAGAACGCCTTTTCTCTTTCAAACATCGCACATTCAATAGCACCGATTTATTGTATTTTATCGAGTTTTTTCATTTTCATTATTCGAAGCACGAATCCTTGGAAACAGCGTTTACCCAGTGGGGTACAACTGTTCAAGAAATGCTGAGCGGGTTTCATCATTATTTTTTCTCCCTGCCGGATATACCCCGCCGTACCCGCAAGCATATTGCCACTCCGGATCGTAAAGCCACCTGTAAGCGACTCAATATGTACCTACGCTGGATGGTGCGCCCCCCAGACAAAGGCGTTGATTTTGGTATTTGGAAAAATATCCGGCCAGCCGATTTGATATGCCCGATTGATGTACATGTAGCTCGCGTAGCCCGGCAATTCAAATTGCTGACAAGAAAACAAACCGACTGGATCGCCGCAGAAGAATTAACCACCCACCTACGAGAACTGGATCCCAACGATCCTGTAAAATATGATTTTGCCCTCTTTACGCTGGGTGCAGAAGACCGGTTTTGATAGGCTTGTTTTTTATCCTTTTAGAAAAACATAAAGCTGTTTCGACCGCCTACTTTGGCGCCAAAGTTTCGGATATTATAGGTAAACGTTAGAAGATAATAGCGTCTCAATAGTAATGACTCTGTATCGCGAATATAATTTTCATTGATAGTGCGATACACACTTCTATTCTGATTAAGCAGATCATAGACCGACAGCTTAAGCTGCCCCTTATCCTGCTTAAAGAACAACAGGTTCACAGCCGCATTCCATAAGAATACACTTTTTTGCATACCAGCGACTACTTGTGGGTTGTAGTTATAGTCGAGAGATGACTCCCATACTATGCGCTTGGGTAAGCGAACGATCAACTCCGTTGAAGCACCGTGGCGCCAAAACTCCAATCCTCTATAAACGGGATCATCATAGCTACTCTTGGACCAACTGGGGCCGTAGCGCTGAATCAACTCTACTTTATCATCCCAGTTAAACGACCAGTTGAGTGAAGGATTAATCGTGAAATTATGTGTATTGCTTTTATTCGTATTAAGCAATACAAGACTTCTGTTATAGGCGCCATATAAATTAGCACCTATAGACGCTTTCCATTTTTGTGAAAACTTATACTGCTTGCGAATACCGTTACTCATCGATACCTGCCATACTCCATTGACATTTACAGGGCGAGTGAGTTGCACGCCGTCTTCATTGATGATACGCTCCCGCACCACAGCATCCTTACTAATGGTTCCATTGATGTAAAAATTATAGGTGAGTGATTTTTTGATGTTATTGGCAAATGCATTCACACCAATATTATGACTCAGTGTGGGATTGAGAGAAGAGTTACCCGTTTGAATAAAGAGAGGATTGGTATTATTCACAGTAGGTTGTAGATCCGCTACAGCAGGTTCATTAGCCGAAACAGAATAACTTAAATTCCATTTATCCAATCGCAGGGTCAGGGCAGGTAGTGCAAAGAAAAAACTTTGCTTTAACGAAGGATCTTTTTGAAAATGGTTGTTAATGGAGAGTGCCCGGAAGGTAACACCCGGCGTAATGGTTATTTTTTTATACCGATAATTAAAACCGGTAAACGTGCTGCTGCGAAATCCGTCTCTTGTCAATCCATTGGTAAATGTTTCATTAGGGATAACAAACTCACCGCTCAACGGATCATAATCGAGCGTAGTTATGGCTTCCTCGTTACCAAACATTTCCAGCGCCTGGGTAAAACGCAGTGACCATTTATCAGAAAGCGGTTCATTGTACACAGCATTCAGACGGCCATTCCAATTTTGCTGATCCTGATTACGCAATTGCTGTAAAGCAGTAGTGCTGCCCGTTTTATAAAAAATATTGGCCGCTTCATTGTATTGATCTCTATCGGCCGTATTGATACTAAAAAGAAGGCTGGCAAATAATGTGCGTCCTTTTTTGGTAAAGTTCCGGTTATAACTAAGATCGTGCGTCATGGAAAAGCCTCTGTTCTTGAAGTTCTCTGCATTATTACTTTCATTCAAGGCACCATCATAATTATTGTCCGACTTTGTTATAGCTGTATTACTGCCATTTACTTTTGACAACACAAAAGAAGGGCGGTATTGCAAGGTGGAAAGAGAGTCAAGATTGCTTTTTAAATAAGCGGAAATACGATGAGAGAAGTCATTTGAAAGACCTGTGGCAGTACTGTTTTGTAAAAGAGTCGTATCATTAAAAAACTGTTGTATACGTCCGCGCTGTCCGGTTTCTGTTCGGGTAGCACCATAAAAATATTGTACACTCAATGTTGTGTTCTTATTTAAAACATGATTGACGTTTAAACCGCCTCCTGATGAGCGCTGAATACCCTGACCTAATCCTCCAAAAGAAATTCCATTGAGCGCAAATCCTCCGGTAGAGCTTACCATCATGGAGTTGATGCTCGATCGGCCGAAGCCGCCTATATTCATGATATCTTGTATACCAAAACCAGAACGGGTAAGATTGTTGGAATAACCCAGCAGACTTATCTGTAGTGTGTCTCTGAAAAGATTAACGATGCCGCCTGTTTCATAACGGCTATTGGTACCGCCACCCGCATACAGCTTTCCAAACCATCCCTGCTTAATACTTTTTTTAAGCTTAAGATTAATCACCTGTCCTATATCGCCGGCGGCTAAATCGGGATTGCGTTGTAATTCTTCTTTATCATCGGTTACCTGTACCTTATCTATGAGGTTGGCGGGCAGGTTGCGGGAAGCCACTTTAGGGTCATTGCCAAAAAACTCTTTCCCATCTACCAGCATACGATTTACTTTTCTACCATTCACCGTTATATTGCCTTCTCTGTCTACTTCCACTCCGGGAAATTTTTTCAATAGATCTTCTACTAATGCGGTGGGCAATGTTTTAAAAGCAGAAGCATTGAACTCTATCGTATCTCTTCTTACTACAACAGGCGGTCTTTCTGAGACAACAAGTACCTCATCCATTTCCGTAATAGCTATCATCATTTTTTGTTGGCCAATATCCAGTTGTGGAGTATCGGGAGTAAGCGTAAATTCCTTTCTCCATACTTCAAAACCTGTTGCTGTTATGACAGCCCTTAGCGACACATTCAAGGGCAATCCCGGCACACTAAACTTACCTCCTTCATCACTTAGGCGATAGGTAACAATGCTTGTATCCGCGGCTGTAAACACGGTAACAGTAGCATAGGCAATCGGTTTTTTGCCAGAAGAATCGCGTAACGACCCTGCCAACTGACCCTTGCCCTGCCCTATAGCAGCCGATAAAAAACAGGAGAACATAACAGAAAGAAATACTTTACTCATATGCATGGCTATTAATACAGTGGAAGAAATACGATGCAATTCGTATAAAATTCACAACAATACGAAATCTATCGTATAAATAAAAGTTTTTTTGCTTTTCACCCGTTCGCTTAAAAAATAGGAAAGGCAATCCGTTGCAAGGGAGATAGCAAAGTTAGGGTAAATTTTTTATAAACTAAAATATTAGTTATAAAATAACGGCTGTTTCCTCTCATGGTGAGATGTGCCAATTGCAATACTTTTACAGTATGTCACTGGATAGTTTACTAACAAAGCAGGAATTACAAAAGCCAGATTGGGCCGCTATTCTTGAGCTCAAAGTAAAAGACTTGCTGGCGCACGACTTTAACCTGCTTATCTCCTTACTCTATCGCATGGATGTAAGTGAGGAACGCATTAGTATCGCCCTCGCCGATAATCCACAGACGGATGCCGCTCAATTAATCACCACACTTATCCTGGAAAGAGAAGAAGAAAAAATAAAAGCGCGCAATACAATTACTTTTGCCTCTTCTGATAAGGATATTTCACCAGATGAAAAGTGGTAACATAATAAACGTTTTGCTTTATGCGCAATTTCAAACTATTCACACTCGCACTCTTTACAACGAGCTGCCTCTATGCACAACACGATAAGTATGTAGCCCCTTCCGATCCGCAGGTACTACAAAGCATCAAGGAATGGCAGGACTTAAAGTTTGGCCTATTCATGCACTGGGGCACCTATAGCCAATGGGGTGTTGTAGAAAGCTGGAGCATTTGTCCGGAAGATGAAGGGTGGACGCAACGCAAAGGCCCCTTTGCCCATAACTATACTACGTATGTAAATGCGTATGAAAAACTACAAACTACTTTTAATCCTATAGCTTTTAATCCCGAAAAATGGGTAGCTGCTGCCAAAAAAGCGGGGATGAAGTATATGATATTTACCACAAAGCATCATGATGGTTTTTCCATGTTTGATACCCAAGAGACGGACTATAAAATTACCGATGCGAAAACTCCTTTTTCCCAGCATCCACGTAGCAATGTCACCAAAGAAATTTTTACCGCCTTCCGAAAAGAGAATTTTAAAATAGGCGCTTACTTCTCCAAGCCCGACTGGCATAATGAAAACTATTGGTGGCCTTACTTCCCGCCCAAAGACAGAAATGTAAATTATGAAGTAACGAAGTATCCGGATCGTTGGGAAGCCTTTAAAAATTTTACATATAATCAGCTTAAAGAACTCACAACAGGTGAGTATGGCAAAGTAGATATTTTATGGCTCGATGGTGGATGGGTGCGCCCTTTGCACACAGTAGATACAAGTGTGGAATGGCAGCGTGGAATAAAAATCGATCAGGATATAGACATGAAAAGGATCGCCACTATGGCAAGAGCCTATAATCCGGGCATGTTGATAGTTGACAGAACAGTAACCGGCGAATACGAAAACTACACCACTCCCGAGCAGGAAGTGCCTGAAAAACCATTACCTTTTCCTTGGGAAACCTGTATGACCATGGGCGATTCCTGGAGCTATGTACCGAATGATAATTACAAAACCGCCCACCAACTTATTCATCTGTTGGCAAAAGTGGTATCCCGTGGTGGAAATTTTTTATTGAATATAGGACCTGGCCCCACAGGTGATTGGGATCCCGTTGCTTATCAGCGCCTGGAAAAAATTGGCGAGTGGATGAACATTAACAGCGAGGCGATTTATGAATCAACGCCTATGGCGCCTTATTCTACTGATAATATTTACTACACACAATCCAAAAAGGGCAACCAGTTTTATGCGATGTATTTAGCAGAAACAGAAAACGTAACACTGCCGGATGAAATCGTATTAAAAAACATAGAGTTGGATAAACGATGTAAAGTGCAGTTGCTGGGAAGCACTCAACAATTAAAATGGAAAACAACAAATAATAACACCGTCATCACTATACCGGCAGCCGTAAAAGCCAACTGGAAAGGACAACACGCTGCGGTGTTTAAGATAAAGAAATAGCTGTAGTAAAAAGAAAGCCCTCGAATCGAGGGCTTTCTTTTTACTTAGTTTAGTTTTTCAAAACGTGCTTCTACCTTCTTTTGTTTTTTATAATAGCTTAATAACAATACCTGCCCCTGCTTGCCCGGCAAAACAGCTGTGCGGGTAGCATCTGATTTTGTTTGAATCTTATCAGTGGTTATTTTACCATCATTATAAGAAATAGAGTTAAAGGTGCCCCCTTTGTAATTTTTACCCCTTTCATAATCGCTGTAGCAAACACTAAAAGAGGTTTGATCTTTATTTATTTGCGTATAAGAATAATCAAATCTACCATAAGTATACTTAACCAATTTACCCAACGCCGCCGGGCTATAATAAGTACCACCACTTGGCAACTCTACATTATTACTGTTCTTTTCATACAACTGAACACTCTTTACAGTAAAGTCTTTGTCAAACTTTATGAGTGCCATATCCGTAATCTTTAATTTGGTAACACTCAAGCCACCACCTCTGGTGAGTATTTTACTGGCTATACCCAGTGCACTTGCCACTTTATTATACCCTTCTCCAATCGCATAAATACTACCATCCGCTGTTTGTACCACATTGTGCAAAAACATATATCCAAAATCATCAATCTTACCTTTAGAGTTTACACTGATATGCTTGCCTATATCCAGCGCCCAGGAAGAATATTTTTCACTTTGTATCGCTCCTTTTTCATCTACACCGATAAAAGCAAATCCAAGTGACTTGTCTTTTACTACATTAGCATTGGGGTTAAAGTACTCACCAAATAAATAAGCTTTATCTCCTAAAATAGACAAGCTGGTCGGGTAGAACCTATACTTGCTACCATCAGTAGGTTTTTCAAATAAAAGCTTACCCGTTTCAAGGCTCAACCCCACCAGGTAAGAATCAGGGTTTGCATCCATTACACTACCGAATTTTAATACCTGCATATACACCACTCCATTAAAAATACCTAGAAAATCACCCATAAAACGCTTAGCACCTTGTGTAGGGATATAGCTTCATTGCTTTCTTTTTTCCGAGGAGAAGTAATCTATCTGAAAGGTATAATCCTTTTCTTCCCTACTGGGAGTATTGGATAAAAAACCTTTTCCTTCTACTGGATAAAGTCCTTTATAAATATTTTCTTCATCATTGAATAAATACGTTGATTCCAGGTATTTTACTTCCTTCTTACTCAATTCCCGCATATAGCTATATTTTTTCTTTGCATCGGCTCCATAAATATGGTAGTCAAACATGCGGGTTTTTTCATTAAAGAAAAGAATGATAATATCTGTTCCGTTAAAAGAAGATTCCAATATTCTTACATCTTTTGAATCCTGCAGCTTGATATCCTTCAGTTTTACAAGATTATTATCGGTGATTTGCAATGTGTATTCATTCGTATGCTTATCGATTTTATCACTTGCATAAAAAAAGAAATAGCCTTTCACCTCTGTGCCTTCCCGAATGGCGCCTGAATTACGCAATTCTACTTTTTGAATATTTTCAAAACTTAGGTTTTGTCCCGCCGCAAGCATGCCTGTAAAAACAAATGCCAATACAATGGGTAGTTTTCTAAAAAAAAATTGATACATAAGTGGTAGTTTAATGATTCTTTATTTGTTTGAGTTGTTGAATTTCAGCAGCAAAAGCCGGATAGGGCTGCATAATGGCAGTATGTTTTTTACAAAAATTATCGTTTAAGTCGGCTATCTCATCCAGTCGTATACGCGATAGCATACGTAATAACAGGTTGTAATCTGCCGTATGCTGAATTGATTCTTTCTCGATAGTGGTGCCCAGCTTATGTTCTTTTTGTAGTAAATAGAGTTTATTTAATGTTCTTGCTATACTATAAATAGCCAGTGGATCATTTTCTTTTTCCTGTAATCTTACCAATGCATAATATAAATGACGACTAAGCTCATTCTCTTTATAACATTGCTCCATTATTTCGGCAAAGAAATCTTCTTTTATATTTTTGAACACCGCCTCGTTTACCAAAAAACTTTTCCCTTCAGGGTGAGCCTTTATAGAGTCCTCCAACTGAGCGATGCGCTTGCTGCAATCAGGATGTGTTTTTAAAGAGTCTCTTTCTTTTTTTGTGAAGTTGCTTGTAGTTTTTACCTGGCTAAAGATCGACGACTCTTCTTGTATCCATTTCCTTTTAAAGGGGACACCTTCAAAAGAAAAAACCTTTTCCAATACAAGTGGAGGAAATAATGCTGTACTGTCAATTTTATCAAGTAGGAGCAACGCAGTACGAATACCGTCTACCGTAAAACCTGAATTTTTTACCAAATGAAAGGCATAGCTATCCGCCTCTGTTTCATGATCACGGCCATGCCGGCGAGAGTCAAATGCCAGTCCTTTTGCCAATGCCTCCAACTGGCGATTTACCCCATATTTTTCCTTCGACACTCTTTTTAATTCCTGCTGTACCTCCTCACTATTCATTGTTTCCACATATTTTTTGATTGCCTTGGGGGTATGCTCCAAATGATAATGCGCTAATTCATGTGCAATAATAAACGCAAGCTCTGCTTCACTTTCCAGGTAAAGCATAATTCCTGCATTGATTACAATCGTTCCATCTCCCATACTAAAGGCATTAGGCCACCAGTCGCGGGAAAAAATCACCCGGGCATCAGAATCCTTTGTCAGACGACTGGCTTGTTTTATTTTATCAACCAGCTTTTGTAAATAATTTGCAACAACAGGATCTGTAATGGATCGGCTGGTTGACCAAATCTTATCGATTTCCTCAAACTGCGTCTGATAAATCTTATTATACTGCTTAGCATACGTCTTGCCTACAGCAGCGAATGTCGCCTGCTTTTTTTGCACAGAAACATCCTGATACTGTCTTTTAAGTATCGAATCATCTTTCAAAAAAGTAAATGCTGACTGAGACCGACTTATAGACGGTAATAGCAGATAAATTAGGATGAGGTTCGCAAGCTTTTTTGGCATACCAATATTATTGCTCGATGATAAGGGGCTCAAATATATAAAAGCTCCTGTGATAAAGAAAGTAAACTACAGAAAAGCATCCTTTGTTGTAATCCATTAATTTAATCTTCGCGATTTTCTTATTCGTAACTTTATCTTTATCAAATTGATACCGATACTATCACTTACCTTTTGCCTATAGTATGCCTGCACCTACCGAAAAGCTTTTATTGGAATACGAAACCGCTTACTCCCGGCTGAACGATCAGCAACGTCAAGCTGTAGATACAATAGAAGGTCCCGTTATCGTCAATGCCGGACCCGGCACAGGAAAAACACAGATACTCGCTTTGCGTATCGCTACTATCCTGCAACAAACCGATACCGATCCTGCCAATATTCTTTGCCTCACCTACACCGAAAATGGTGCTGTAGAAATGCGCAACCGCTTGCTAAAAATTATCGGAAGTGCCGCCTACAGTATTAACATACATACCTTTCATTCTTTTTGTAACGAAGTAATACAGGACAACCTCACCTATTTTGGCAAGCTCAACCTGGAGCCTATTGGCGAGCTGGAGGAGATTGATCTTTTTTATCGCCTTATCGACAGTATTGATGGAGACAATCCGTTAAAACGATTCAGAGGGGATGTGTATTATGAAAAAGACAGGCTAAAAGCGTTGTACAGTCTTATTAAAAAAGAAGCCTGGACGACTACCTATCTAAATGAACGTATCGACGCTTATCTGGCAGAGTTGCCTACAAAAGAAGGTTTTTTTTACAAGCGAAAGTATAAAGAGTTTAATGCCGGCGATCCTAAACCGGCGGCTATAAAAGAAGAAACTACCCGTATGGAACAGTTGCGGGCGGCTGTTGATCTTTATCCTCGCTATAACCAACTGATGGCAAATGCAGGTCGTTATAACTTTGACGACATGATTCTTTGGGTGTTGGATGCTTTTACCAACAACGAGGACATGCTACTCGATTATCAAGAGCGCTTTCATTACTTCCTTGTCGACGAATTTCAGGATACAAGCCGTTCTCAAAATTTATTGTTGAGCCAGCTTACCGGTTATTGGGAAATGCCCAATGTTTTTGTAGTAGGGGATGCAGATCAAAGCATTTTCTCTTTTCAGGATGCCAACGTGGAGAACATATTAGAGTTTGAAAAAAAATACCAGGCAGCAATCACTAAAATTGACCTGGTTAACAATTATCGCTCTACACAACTTATTCTCGATACCGCGTATGAATTAATCACCCATAATCAGCTACGTACAGTAGCGCAGGAAAATAATCGGCCTTTAACGAGTAGCAATTTATCTATCACACCTAAAAGCATTACTCCCCTCATCACAGAGTATGCTAATCCAGCGCAGGAAGCTATTGCCATTGCCCTACAAATAGAAGAACTGGTAAAAGAAGGCATAAGCGGAAAAGAAATTGCTGTTATCTATCGCAACCATACCCAGGCGGAAGATATTATTACCTACCTGGAAGCCCGAAAAATCCCTGTCAACTCTCGTAAGAAAGTAGACATTCTACAATTACCCCTCATCACTAACCTTATTAGTCTTTTAAGCTGGATTGATAAAGAAAAAACAATTCCTTACAGTGCTGATGCTATTTTATTCCAGTTGCTGCACACCGATTTTTTTCGTTTATCCCCATTAGCTATTGCGCGGTTAAGCATCACCAGCAATGAAAAAAATAAAACCGCCAGGCAGGAAGTCTATTCTATTCGCCGCTTACTGGCAGAATCACCTTTACCGGCTGCCGATTTGTTTACATCACTGAACGGGCACTCGCCAAAAGAAATAAGTGATACACTGGAACAACTCATCAAAAAAGCCAATAATGTAACCGTACAAGAACTTATTGAAGCCGTAATACAAAAAGCAGGAGTACTCTCTTATATTCAACAACAACCCGAAATGCCCTGGCTCATGCAGGTGCTTACTGCCTTTTTTACTTTTGTAAAAGAAGAAACAAAGCGGGAGCCTACGATCGATCTACATCACTTGCTGGTAAATATAGAAACCATGCTAAAAAACCGCTTACCTATTCCGTTGATCAAAACCATTGCAACTGACAATGGTATCAACATGGTTACAGCACATGGGTCCAAGGGATCGGAGTATGCACATGTATTTGTTATTGGTGCTACAAAAGATATTTGGGATGAAACCAATAGCGGTAATAACCGTACCTATAAACTACCTGATAACTTAGTAAGTAATACCAATATAGCCACCAGCCTTGAAGAAAGCCGTCGGCTTTTTTATGTGGCCATTACCCGCGCCAAAACAAATTTGTCCATCACCTATCCGCTCAAAAACAACAAAGACAAAGAACAGGTACGAAGTAGTTTTATTACAGAAATAACAGAAAACAGTTCTATTGCTATTCAAAAAGATCAGGTACCGGATGAATTGCTGAGTCCCTACCTGCAATTACAATTTGCCATAAAAGCCCGTCCGGAAATTGAATTAATCGAAGAGCAATATATAGAGCAGCGGCTGAAAAAATATTCGCTCAGCGTAACACACTTAAATAATTTTTTAGATTGCCCGCTCAAGTTCTATTATGAAAACCTGATACAGGTACCGGCTGCTAAAAATGAAAGCATGGCATTTGGCAGTGCTATACACCATGCCGTAGAAATGTTGTTCAAGAAAATGAAGACCAATAACAATGTTTTCCCTTCCCGGGAAGAATTGTTGTCCGATTATTCTTTTTACATGCACACCAACCGGGAGGCCTTTACACCGGAAGCCTTTGAGCGCCGACTTGATTATGGTTTAAAAATTTTACCCGCCTACTATGACTATTATGTTCATCAGTGGAATAAAATAGTGGTGGTAGAAAAAGCACTGCGCAATATTGTTGTCAACAATGTGCCTATTAATGGTAAGCTGGATAAACTGGAGTTTACTAACAAACAAGTGAATGTGGTAGATTACAAAACCGGTAAATATGAAAATGCGATAAAAAAATTACAAGGACCAGATGCTAAAAATCCGGAGGGTGGTGACTATTGGCGGCAGGCTGTTTTTTATAAAATATTATTAGATAATGATACTACTAACGACTGGCAGGTAGTAAGTACGGAGTTCGATTTTTTGGAGCCTGTAGGAGATGAATATAAAACGGCAAAAATCGATGTAACACCCGCTGCTATTGAAACCGTTAAACAACAGATTACAGCTACCTGGCATAAAATACAAAATCGCGATTTCAAAACAGGCTGTGGAAAACCGGAATGTAGCTGGTGCACTTTTGTAAAGTCAAATAACCTAGCGGTCGATTTGCTACCACCGGAAGAGGAAGAACCTGCGGCACTCTCCCATCAGGAATAAGATTTATTATGATTTTACAAACATCGCTTTCCGCACAAACACTGTAAGTTTGCACTCACTTATGCGCATCGGTAG
>CAZPPM010000078.1:0-14731 GCA_964588445.1 uncultured Citrobacter sp. | reverse complement strand
TGATAGGGGATAATCTCACAGTAAACATTTGCTTCACGTACAGCCCTGGCTATCAGTTGAGTATATTGAGATCCGAAATCGAGGATGAGAATTTTTTCTGTCATAGCGATGCGAAGGTAAAAAACAGTTGCCAGTTGCGATAGTTGTATTTTTTGTGTAACCTAAACCCCGCCATCAGCGTCACAAAAATTAATTCTTTTTGGCCTGATACAGGTTGAAAACTATTCGTTTAGTATTTTGCAACGCTTTACTTATTGGGTTTAATTATTTGTAAAATCAGATTTATGAAAAATGTTTTTCTTATAGGAATAGTAATCATGCTTTTGGTATCATGTAACCTGATAACAGGTGAGCAGGTAAGGGGTAGTGGTAATGTTATTACAGAGGAGCGTACTGTTTCAGGATTTACCGGCTTGGATATAAGTGGTGCTATACGTGTGGAATTATGGCAGGATTCCGTGTACAGTGTAAAAGTAGAAGCTGATGATAACCTGCAGGAATATGTTGAAGTGACGATGGAGGGGAGCAAACTTAGAATCAAGAATAAATATAATAGCAATATCAGTCCTTCTAAAAGAATAGTGGTACATGTGTATGCTCCGTCTCTAAGCAGTTTTGATGTATCAGGGGCTTCTAGTATAAAAGGGAATACAATCATTACTTCCGAGAAAGAAGTAGATCTCGATCTCAGTGGCGCCAGCAGCATCTCGCTGGAAGTAAAAGCCCCGAAAATAGATATTGATCTTAGTGGTGCTAGTAATGTAACACTACAAGGAGAAACACGCGATTTGTCAATAGAAGGCTCCGGGAGTATAGATGTAGAAGCATTGGACTTACTTGCAGAAAACGTACGGGTGGATATTTCCGGCGCTAGTAGTGTAAAGACGTATGCCAGCGTAAAACTAGATGCAGAGTTAAGCGGCGCTTCCAAGATAAGGTACAAAGGTAATGCGGTTCTAAACAGCCGTACCAGCGGCGCCAGCAGCATTAAAAAAATTGAGTAAGGACTCCTTGCTCGATAGATAGACTAACCATAAAAGGGTATTGGTTACTTCCTGCTAAATGCTGATCTTTCAGGACTTAAAACCAAAAACCACTTATGAGTTCGCGTAGGCAATTTATCCGTGATGCTTCATTAGCCACAGGAGGTGTTTTAATAGCCTCGTCTTCTTTTGGAAATTTTTTCATTGCTAAAAAGCCAAAAGTTATTATTATCGGCGCCGGTTTTGCCGGGTTGGCGGCTGCTAATTATTTGCACAATAAGCAAATTGACTTTGTTTTATTGGAAGCTCGCAACCGAACAGGTGGCCGGGTTTTTTCACACACGATAGATCCGTCGGAAAATTTGGTTATTGAATTGGGAGCAGAGTGGGTGGGTAACTCACATGAGCGATTGCAGAATTTGTGCAATGATTTTGGTCTTACGCTGGAAAATAACCAGTTTGATACACATCTTATTTATAAGGGAGAATATTTCAAAAAGGATAGCTGGGATTATAGCCCTGGCTGGAAAGAAAAATTCAAAACCCTTCTGGCAGAATATGAAAATCTCACGCAGCGTGATAAAATAAAGCTGGATAATATGGATTGGTGGCGCTACCTCGTCAATAACGGTTGTGAAGGCCGCGATCTGGATTTACGGGAATTACTGGACAGTACAGATTTTGGAGAAACGATCAGAAGTGTATCTGCTTTTGCCGCATTGGCAGAGTATGCAGAAAGCAGCGAGAAGAATGAAATGGATTTGAAAATTAAGGGTGGGAATAGCATGCTGGCTACCAGGATAGCTGAGAAGATTGGAATGGATAAAATATTGCTTCAGCATGAAGTGAATAGAATAATTCAAGATAGTCGAAAAGGTGTACGTGTATTTTGTAGTAATGGAAAAGAATTTACGGCGGATAAAATTATTTGTGCTCTGCCCACATTTGCCGCTAAAAAAATAAAATGGGAGCCGGGCTTACCTGCTGCACAGATAGCTGCGATGAATGAGCTACAGTATGCCCGTATTAATAAAAACCCGCTACTCTTTAAGGAGCGATTCTGGGAAGATGAAAGTTTTGATATGGTAACAGATCAACTGCCTCACTACTTTTATCATGGTACAAAAAACCAATCTTCTCCAAAAGGAGTGTTGATTTCTTATACCATTGGTGAAAAAGCTGCGGTGGTGGCCAACCAGACAGACGAGTGGAAAACAGAAATGTTACAACAAACACTATCGCCCTATTTTGGTAACATTAAAGCCTTGCTTGAGAAGCAAACCAATTATTATTGGGGGAATGATGCACTTTCACACGGTGCATATGCTATTTATGGAAAAGGTCAGTGGTTCAGAGTGATGCCGGTGTTGAAAAAATCGCATATCCATACACATTTTGCAGGGGAGCATCTTGCCGACTGGCAGGGTTTTATGGAAGGGGCTATCAATACAGGCGAAGAAGCTGCTGCTAAAATATAATAGCAACCACTTCTTCGCTTTCTACTACTTAGTTGGCACTAAATTGTATCATGCCTATTCCTACCTTGTCGGTAGTAGCACTATTTTTTCCCGGAGTACTTACGATATATAAAGGCTGTAAAGCATTACCACCTGTTGCATTGATAGGAATGCGTATTACTGCCTGTTGATCTTTAAAAGAAGAAGGCGTAAAGCTGACTTGTCCAATTGTATTAGCTTCGGGGTTCCCTTGTTTGATTTCAAAATTAATAGTACCTGCAGGTTTTACTTGCCAGCCAAGATGTAAGTAAATGTATTTTACACCCGTAAGATCTATTGCATCCAATTGTAACCAACCTGCAGTATTCGGTATTATCTGGTAGGTACTATTGTTTGCAGTAAAAGGCATAAAGCCTTTTGATTTTTCTTTACCGCTGAATTGAAGATAATTGCTTTTAAAAATAATGCTGTTTCTTCCTGTGAGTGGTTTAATGGAAGGGCCGCCTTTGTCGGTATAAGTTGCATTGAGTACAAGCGCTACGGTAGGTTTTTGCGGCTGCGGTATAATGGCACCACTTATCGGTAAAGATTGTTTGGCTTGTTTATCATCTGAAAGAGATAAGATCCATTGTACAATCTGGTGCGCATCTGTATTGGATAATGAAGGATGAGCTGCCATGGTGGCATCGCCCCATACACCCCGGCTGCCTTTTATTATTTTATTAATGAGGTAGCTGGTGGCATCTGATTTGTCTTTATACTTATCGGCTATGGCTGTATAAGAAGGACCAATAGATACTTCTGCATCCTTATGGCAACTTTTGCAATCAAGCGATAGCATAATGCTTTTACCACTGATTCCTTCTGAAGCCTGCTGATGCCCCATATCTGCACCAGCTTTATCCAGTCCTTCAATATATTCTGTTGATACAAAAAGGTTGTTTGTTTCAATGGGAGAAGGATCGTCTTTATCTGTAATAGCAATGTTGTAGTGAATGGGAAGGCCAGGGAGATAGAATGATTGATTGCCTCCGGTAATGTTGATAGCAACGGCAGGTGTTTCGTTGCCTGCATAAACGGAGAAAGGGCTGCTTTGCGTAGCCGCCTTTTTCTTATCTTTTACTATAAGAGTTATTGCATATTCTCCTGTTTTTTTATACGTGTATTCTGCCTCGGGTATTGTTGTTTCTTGAATGGTACCATCCCCCATATCCCACAGGTAGGTAAGTTTATCATTTTCAGGGTCTGTGGCTGTAGCGGAGAGACTAACCTGAAAAGGCAGCGCTCCGGTGGTCTTATTAACAGTAAAGTTTTTGATTACCGGTGGTCTGTTGCCGGCAATAAAATCAATACGCGTAAGTGTAGCATCAGCATTTTTACTAAACCATCCCGCTCCATACTCCAATAGGTATAAGCGACCATCCGGCCCCATTTCCATATCAATGCAATTATTGAAGCGGGTACTTCCCATAAAAGGTTCCATCACATCAAAGTCGCCATTGGGCAACATTGTTACTGCTTTTATCCAGCCTCGAATCCATTCGTAAATAAAAAGTTTACCATTGTAATAATCCGGCAAACGGGTTTCTTTAGGATATAAGTCGGCATAGTACACGGGTCCAGCCATTGCATTTCTACCACCTGTGGCTACTTGTGGAAAATCACTCGAAGGGCCATAAGGATACCAGATAAAAGCGGGTTGAGCTGGGGGTAGTTCTGTTAGCCCCGTATTGTTGCGAGAGGTATTAATAGGTTTTTTGGGGTCAAATAAATCTCCGCTTTCGCCGGTTGCATAATCATAAGCTCTGTAGGGATAGTTGTTGCCTATAAACAAAGGCCATCCAAAATAACCTGCAACTCTCGCTTGGTTTACTTCATCGTAGCCTCTTGAACCACGTGAAGCACTATCGGCTGAAGCATCGGGACCTACATCACCCCAATAGAGATAACTATTTTTCTGATCCACAGAGATGCGGTAAGGGTTACGATTTCCCATTACATAAATCTCCGGTCGGGTAGCGGGTTGGTCTTTGGCAAAAAGATTGCCATCAGGTATTTCATAGCTTCCATCCTCATTCACTTTAATGCGTAAAATTTTTCCGCGCAGGTCATTGGTATTGGAAGAAGAGCGACGAGCATCATATTGCTGACGGCCAGGTAAATCATTTAATGGACCAAAGCCACTATTGACAAATTTTGCTCCTGGTTCATTAAACGGTGTAGAGTTATCACCAGTAGATAAGTAGAGTAATCCATCCGGGCCAAATGTGATAGAGCCTCCCGTGTGACAACAAATGTCTCTTTGCGATTTTACTTCAAGAATTACTTTTTCTGTTTTTCGGTCAAACTTATCATTAATGATGGTAAACCTCGAAAGGCGATTAACAGCGGAATCAACAGGGCTATAGAACATATATACCCAATTGTTTTTTGCAAAATTGGGATCTTTGCAAATACCCATAAGTCCTTCTTCTGCATTTACGTTGGGTACACCCGCTTTCCAGTAAACGGGAAGGTAGCCTATCTGGCTGATTTTTTTTGTGGCGTCTTTATATAATAAAATTTCACCTCTGCGTTGCACAATTAGCACGTCCAGGTTGGGTAAAATGGTCATTTCCGTAGGTTCAAAAAACTCCCCTTGTACCAATGTCGTTTTCACAAAGCGATCTTCATCTGGTGGAAATTGTGAGGTGGCCTTTTTATAGTTTAATATTTTATTTTCCCCTATAGCATATTGAATACCCCCTAATAAATGTTTTAGGAAAAGGTCTTCTTCAAAAGCTGCTTCAGCATGTCCCAGAGCTGTATAAAAAGCCCTACCACCATCATAAGCGTGATGCCAGGCCATAGGATGGTCATTATTGTGCTCACCCCCTTCGTAGCTGGACTCGTCAACGGTTATTAAAACGTTGACATTCGGGTTTAACTTTTTAAAATTATAGAGCTCTTCAGTTCTTTTCCAAGTGGTGTCGGTAAAGAAAGATGTAGCAGGGTGGTTTTTATCTTTAATGATAAAGTTGGCTTCTTGTGGTTTGGGATGGTTTTTAAAGTAAGCTCCTACGAGTCTGCCATACCAGCCCCAGTCATATTCTGCATCGGCAGCACCATGTATGCCTACAAAACCTCCACCTGCCTGAATATACCTTTCAAAAGCGACCTGTTGCCGAAAGTTGAGAACATCACCGGTTGTATGTAAAAAAACAACTGCCGAATAATTGGAGAGAGAATCCTCATTAAACAGGTCGGAATTGGACGTGGTGTCAACTATAAATCCATTTTGTTTTCCCAGTTGTTGAATAGCGGCTAAGCCTTGTGGAATAGAGCTGTGCCGAAATGCTGCTGTCTTAGCAAAAACCAGTATGCGGGGTTCCCCGGTTCTTTTAGAGGTACAGGATAAAATAAAAAACAAGCTAACAATTGATAGTATAAGAGTGCCTTTCTTCATATGGAAAAAATGTAAAAGTTTGAAGAGCCATAAATATACCTTAAATAAGAAAAATTGCAACCGATTGCCATTGTCTTTTTCCTATTCAAAGTAAGATTTCGGCTAAATTGAATAATGTTATCATCGATCAACTCTAAAGTAATTAGTTTTTTAGTAGTACAGGGGTTTGTTTTGGCTGTTCTTTTGGGATGTGAATCACACCAGTCGTCTCGCTACAATAACAGGCCAACTGTTGTAAAACAATATAATGAGGATAAGGTAAAAGATGCTGCTGCTTTATATTTAAAAGGGAAAATCCTTTTTCAAAAATTCTGTAATTCCTGTCATCTTTCTCCCGGTTCTCGTGCAGAAGGAGATTATTTGTTTGAAGATATCTTTGAAATATTACCTTTTCCCGGCGAGGAGTATTTTATAGCATTTGTAGCTAATAGCAAAAAACTCAGAAATAGTGGTGATAGCTATGCGCTAGAAATGGGTAAAAAGTACAATAGCAACTATGAACATTTATTTATAGACTCCTTAGCAGTCAATAATTATTCTGAGTTGATCGCCTATATAAAAATGGCGACATTGGAGAAAACAATTTCAGAATAAACTTGGAGTAGGATTTTCTTTAGGAAAAGTTGGATACCCCATGGTTCCCTTGAGTAGGCTATCTCATTTATAAATTCACATACCTTACGGTAATTGTTATATTTCTATTACGGCCTTTATCATCTGTACAGGAGATTTTAACAGGGCCTTCTTCCGGTAAAAAGAACTGTTTTTCTGCCGGATGACTGCTTTTGTGAAAGCGATCATTTATATACCAGTATACTTTACTTACATCATTTGCCGTTTTGCAAACTAATTGAAGTGGTTCGGGATTAGTTTTACTAATAAAGTATTCCGTTTTATTTACCGGAAAGGTAATAATGGGAGCATTACCCTTAAATATTTTTTCGCATTCAGGATTGTGTGGTGGTATTTTATCATATGCCACACGGTTATCATCCATCCAGGCCTGCATATCCGGTTCAATTATTTTATACCATTTTTTCTTATAGCCATTGGCAGGAGCGCAGCTTTTGCAATAAGCCATTTTTTCATCAGGGCTAATGAGTATTTCCTGTGCGTGCTGGCATACCTGTGTGGAAGAAAGGAGGGGTATAAAATAACTGGTGATACGGTTGTTGCAATGATCGCCGGGAATGAGCCCTGTCTCGCTGCATACCTGTCGTATGTCACAATCTTCGGGTTGAAAAAACCATTCTTTATCATTGGCATAGTCAACGGTATTAAAAATTTTAAAGAGAAGAGGTGTGGCAATTTGTGCGCCGCTCAGATCGGCAACACCTACTCCAGAGAAATTACCCACCCATACCCCGATAGTAAAATTCTTATTGTAGCCAATACTCCAGGCATCCCTACGGCCGTAGCTTGTACCTGTTTTCCAGGCTATCTTGGGCATTTTTTCTGTGGCCGTCCAGTTGAGAGGAAAATCGGGTCGGTTTACCTTTGATAGTATTTCATTGGTCATGTAAGTAGCAGCCGGGCTGATGATCTTTTTCGATTGGGGACTTGCTGTAGTTGCAGTCAGTAATGGGGGGGTATAAGTGCCTTCATTGGCAAAAATGGAAAAGAGCCCCGTCAACTCTTCCAACGTGGTGCCACAGCCACCCAGGATAAGGGAGAGCCCCAGCTTACGTTGATCTTTTTGTATTTGCTTAAGATTGGAATCGGATAGTTTTTGTATCATCTTATCCTTTCCTAATAGTTTCAATGCTTTTACCGAAGGGATATTGAGTGAATGCTCTAAAGCATACTCAACGGTTACATATCCGTTAAACTTTTTGTCATAATTTTCCGGAGCATACCCTTCATAATTTACAGGTACATCTGTTAAGATTGTTTTAGGGGTGAGTAATCCTTCGTCAAAGCAAAGGGCATAGAGCATCGGTTTTAATGTGCTACCGGGTTGTCGCACCGCATTAGCTCCGTTTACCTGTCCGCCATCCGTTGTGTCGCTAAATCCGGAGGATCCTACATAAGTAATTACTTTATGTGTTCTGTTGTCTATGATAACAACGGCAGCGTTTTTAATGCCTCTTAATCGCTGACTTCGAACATAATCTTCTACAATTTTTTCTGTTTTCAATTGTGTGTTAAGTACAATATGAGTAGGAATGGTGTGGCTTCCACTTCGTTTTAGCTTATAAGAAAGATGTGGGGCGTAACGGGGTACACTACCTCGGGTAGCTTCCAATGGTTCAGCCAGCGCATCTTCAATTTCTTTTTGAGAAAACACTTTATCCGTCGCAAATTTTTGCAGCCATCGATTCCGTTCTTCCATAATCCGTCCATTGTTTTTCCCAATCACCAAGGAGGAGGGTCGGTTAGGAATAATACTCAATGCTGTAATTTCTGCAAGAGAAAGGTGATCTGGGTTCTTTTTAAAGTAGAGGAAAGAAGCTGCTTTTACCCCTTCTATATTTCCGCCGTAGGGTACTAGGTTGAGGTAAAGTTGCAATATTTCGGACTTATCATACTTCCATTCGAGTTGCAATGCACGGAACATTTCTATAACTTTTGCTCCGATGTTTCTCTTTCTCCGTTCCATAGCACGAGCGACCTGCATGGTAATGGTACTGGCGCCACTGGTGCGTTTAAGTCGTAAGACATTTTTAAAAAGTGCCCGTATAACGGCAAAGGGATTGACGCCTGGATGTGAATAGAAATACTTATCTTCTTTGGCAATGATAGTTTTGCGGAGTAACGGTGATATTTCTTCCAGCTCCGTTTTCATGCGCCACTTTTCATCTTTGGTAAGGTAGGCATTGATAATAGCTCCTTCGCTATCGGTAATGATAGTGGAATACTCAATTTTATCAGGTAAGGGAAATAAAAAATTTAATAAGAAAAAAAGGAGAAGAATGCCAGCGATGCCAATGCCTGCCCACTTTAGCAATCGACGAATTTTTTGCCGGCTGATATGAAAACGAAACTTCAAGAGGATTTTATATACACCTTTATATTAACAAATATTTCAGAAAATACAATGATGAGTTTTTTGACTCACTGCATCTTACACAAAACTATTAATAGTATGAATCATGCTACAACTCTTTTCCATAAATTTATCTGAAGGTCAATAAAAAATACTACAAACTGATAATTTTGCAATCAAGATTATTTGACTAAATTTCATGCACCTAATCTGCACTAATAAACCCATTGCTATGCGTATCAAACCCCTGTCCTTTTTTGCTGCCGTTCTATTTATTTTGGTAATAGCAGGCTGTAAGCGAAATGCTGTTGTACTTTCCTATACTAATGCTAAAGGGGAAATACCCCGGTTGGGAAATCTGGTTTTCCGGTTTAATCAGAGTATGGTTTCCGACTCTTTGCTGAATAACTGGGATTCTACTGAGTATATAAGTTTTGAGCCAGCTATTAAAGGGCGCTTTCGCTGGGAAAGCCCGGATGAATTAGTGTTTTCACCTTCTCAGCCACTGTCTCCTGCAACAAACTATAAAGCAAAAGTAAAAAGTCCGGTGTTGAAGTTTAGCAAGTATGATAAGGTAGAAGGTGCGGACAAATTAGATTTTTATACGCCTAATCTTTCTTTAGATAATGCACAGGTAACCTGGATAGGAGAATCGGCGACTACGGCTGTGCCTCAGGTAGATTTATTATTTAATTATCCGGTGGATCCGGCGAGTGTAAAAGAACGATTGGAAATAAAAATAGATGATAAGTCGCCAGAAGTTGCCATGATTAGCGCTTCACCTGATAATAAGATTTCATTTCGCATCAATGCACTAAAACTGGAGGATAAAGATTATGATACAAAACTCACGATAGCAAAAGGTTTAAAACCGGAAAATGGTACTACAGGATCAGTAGAGGCTATTAGCGCTGCGTTATCTATCCCATCACCGTATGTATTAACCATTCATAGTGTAGAGGGAGAGCATGATGGAGCCGAGGGCGTTGTAACCGTTCGCACAAGCCAGCAGTTAACGGCCGATCAGATTAGATCAAATGTTAAGATAACTCCTGCTGTACAACATACGATTGAAGTAAATGACGGAGGGTTTACCATTAGAAGTGACAAGTTTGACAGAGAAAAAAGCTATACTATCGAAATAAGCAAGGGATTGCGAGGTAAGATAGGCGGCGTGCTGAAAGAAGGGTACACAGGAAGTATTGCTTTTGGAGAGCTGGAAGCCAATGTACGGTTTACAAATAGTAAGGCGATTTATCTATCAAAAAATGGAGGTAAGAACATTGAAGTAAAAATTACCAATGTGCCGAAGGTAAAACTTGTTATCTCTAAAATATACGAGAACAATCTTTTGACGGCGCGACAATATGGCTATTATCCAAGTGAAAGCCGTGCTTCACAAGCGAGTTATAGTGAATATGATGATTACTACTATTACGACAGTTATGGAGGTAGTGAATTCACATTGGGCGATGTGATTTACGAAAAGGAGATAGATACCCGCTCATTGCCTAAGAGTGGCGGAGGCTATATTCTTAACATGGCTCAATTTGAAGACAGGCTGCAGGACTTTAAAGGTGTTTATCATGTGCGTATTCGCTCTATGAAAGAGTATTGGATAAGCGACAGCCGCTTTATCTCTTTATCCGATTTGGGATTAATTGCGAAAGAAGGGCAGGATAAAATGTATGTATTTACTAACTCTATTAAGACGGCATTACCGATACAAGGGGTAACGGTGAATGTATATGCAAAAAACAACCAGCTAATTGGTACAGGTGCATCTAATGCGCAGGGTGTGGCGGAGATTGCCTATAGCAAAAAAGAATATGCCGGTTTTAGTCCGGCGATGGTAATTGCAAAGACGGCCGAAGATTTTAACTATTTGCCGTTTAATAATACAAGAGTCAATACATCCCGCTTTGATGTGGGCGGTAAGCATAATAATACATCAGGATTGGATGCATTTGTGTATGCCGATCGGGATATATACCGGCCGGGGGAGCAAATTAATTTTTCTGTGATTGTGCGGGATAAAAACTGGAAAACACCCGGAGAAATTCCATTGAAGTTAAAAGTGCTTATGCCGAATGGAAAGGAATTGAAGGCCTTTAGGAAAAATCTGAATGAAGAAGGTTCAGTGGAAGGTAGTATAGATATACCTGCTGCGGCTCTTACCGGCGGCTACACATTGGAAGTTTATAACTCAACAGATATTTTGTTGACTGCGCAAAGCTTTTCGGTGGAAGAGTTTGTACCTGATAGAATAAGAGTTAATGCGACACTCGATAAAACGACTTTGCAACCTGGGCAATCTTCTTCTTTAAGCATTAATGCCATGAACTTTTTTGGTCCTCCGGCGGTCAATCGTAATTACGAAACAGAAATTCAGGTAAAACAAAAATATTTTAGTCCAGAGGCTTTTGGCGATTATGAGTTTAGCCTTGCCAATCAGCAATCCTTTTTTGATAAAATAGTGAAGGAAGGAAAAACCGATGCAGAAGGTAATGCTACTGAAGGTTATAAGGTTCCGGAGAATTACTCCAATGTAGGAGTATTGCAAGCAAATTTTTACACAACTGTGTTTGATGAAACAGGTAGGCCGGTTAGTAGGAGTGCTACTGCGGATATCTTTACACAAGATGTTTTTTATGGCATTAAGCGAGACTATTTTTATTATCATCCTTTAAATCAGCCTATCAATTTTGAGTTGGCATCTGTTAACAAAGAAGGGAAGCCGGCTGTTTCTGTAGCCAACGTACAAGTGATCAAGCATGAATACAATACGGTGTTGGCAAAAAGTGGGAGTTATTTTCGCTACCAGTCACAGCAAGTTGATAAGGTAGTAGCTGACGAAAAAGTAAATGTAGGAGCCAATACGAAATATAGTTTTGTTCCCCGTTCGCCAGGTAATTATGAATTACGCATTTATCGTCCCGGTGCGAATGCATATGTGAGTAGAAGTTTTTATAGTTATGGTAGCTATGGAGCGGATAATAATTCCTTTGAAGTAAATGCAGAAGGGAGTATTGATATAGAATTGGATAAAAAATCCTATACAAGTGGTGAAACAGTAAAGGCGACATTCAAAGCTCCTTTCAACGGGCGGATGTTGATTACTATGGAAACAGATCGTGTTGTATCGTATCAGTACGTTGAAGTAAGTAAACGAATGGCTAGTGTGGATATTAAGTTGGCTGCGGAGCATGTTCCTAATGCCTATATTACAGCTACGCTGATCAAGCCACATGAAGTTTCGGATATACCGCTTACCGTTGCGCATGGATTTAAAAACGTATCGGTAGAGGAGAAAGGAAGAAAAATACCTGTCTCAATCGTTTCACAAAAAAGCATTCGCTCAAAAACCAAACAAAAGATAAAGGTGAAAGCGGCTCCCGGAAGTTATGTTACGCTTTCGGCAGTAGATAATGGAGTATTGCAGGTGAGCAATTTTAAAACTCCCGATCCCTATAATTATTTTTATCAGAAGAAAGCCTTGCAGGTGGCTGCATATGATTTATATCCTTTGTTGTTTGCAGAAGTAAGAGCCAAACTTAGTAGTACCGGTGGTGACGGAGAGCTGGCGATGGATAAACGTGTAAATGCCATGCCTGCAAAAAGAATAAAAGTAGTAAGTTATTGGAGTGGCATTAAAAAAGCGAATAGTAGTGGCGAGGCTGAGTTTGATGTAGAAGTGCCACAATTTAGTGGTGAAATACGTTTGATGGCCGTAGCGTATAAAGGGCAAAGTTTTGGGGCGGCAGATAATACGGTAACGGTTGCCGATCCTATTGTCATTAGTACGGCATTGCCAAGATTCTTGAGCCCGGGCGACACCGTAAATGTGCCTGTGACGCTTAGCAATACGACGGATAAGCCTGCTTCAATTACGGCAACGATAGCGCTGGATGGAGCCGTGAAAGCTACCGGTGAAACAAAGCAGCAATTAAGTATTCAACCTAAAAGTGAAGCAAGAGCTTTGTTTAGTATTGTGGCCAATCCGGCAATAGGTGTAGGCAAAGTTTCGTTGCAGGTAAATGGATTGGGAGAAAAGTTTGAAGATGTTACAGAAATTTCGGTAAGACCTCCTTCTACTTTGCAAAAAAGAAGTGGTAGTGGATCAGTACAAGGGGGAAGTACAACAAAGGTATCAATGGGCAGTAGTGATTTTATTCCTGAGTCGGTGGATTATAGTCTTGTTGTAAGCCGTTCTCCGGTGATAGAATTGGGAGAACATTTGCGCTATCTGGTACAGTACCCCTACGGATGCACGGAGCAAAGTATTTCTTCTGCATTCCCTCAGCTGTATTATGGCGACATAGCAGATTTATTGCAATTGAATCAAGAAAATAAAACCAATGCCAATACAAATGTGCAGGAAGCTATTCGTCGTATTAAAATGCGACAGCTTTATAATGGCGCACTCACTTTGTGGGATGGCTATGGAAAAGAAGATTGGTGGACGACGACTTATGCGGCTCATTTCTTATTAGAAACCAGAAAAGCGGGTTTTGATGTAGATAATAGTTTACTCGAAACCATGCTTGGTTATTTAAATAACAAATTAAAAAGCAGGGAAACGATTACTTATTATTATAATAGGGATCAGAATAAGAAAATAGCACCTAAGGAAGTTGCGTATAGCTTGTATGTATTAGCTATGGCTGGCCAGCAAAACGTTCCGGCGATGAATTATTATAAAGCTAATACGGAAATGCTGGCATTGGATAGCCGTTATATGCTGGCAGCGGCCTATGCAGTAGCGGGAGATAAAAAATCATACACATCCTTGCTACCATCCTCTTTTAGCGGAGAAGAATCTGTTGCGCAAAGTGGAGGTAGTTATTACTCGGCAGTAAGAGATGAAGCGATTGCCTTAAATACAATATTGGATGTAGATCCAGGTAATGCGCAAGTGCCTACTATGGTAAAACATGTAAGCGATAAATTAAAAACAACTCGCTGGTTAAGTACACAAGAGCGTGCATTTGCTTTCTTAGCTTTAGGCAAGCATGCCCGTATTGTAAATAAATCTACTGCCACTGCGGAAATTAAGGTAAACGGTAAAACAATTGCCAAAGTAGATGGCGGTGGGCAATGGCGCGGTGATAAAAAAGCATTGAATGGAACTGATGTAGAAATAGCAACTAAAGGTATGGGGCCATTGTATTTCTTTTGGGAATCGGAAGGTATTAGTGCTACGGGAGAATATGTAGAAGAAGATAGTTATTTGAAAGTACGCAAGCGCTTTTTTGATCGTTATGGTAAACCTATTACCGGAAATACATTCAAGCAAAATGAGTTAGTTATTATTGGCGTAACATTGGAAAAAACTTTTAATACTCTTGTCGAAAATATAGTGATCACTGATTTGTTACCAGCTGGTTTTGAAATTGAGAACCCACGTACAAAGGAGATACCGGGAATGGATTGGATAAAAGATGCTAGTACACCTACGGCATTAGATGTAAGAGATGATCGCATTCATTTCTTTGTAGATGCTTCTGGTAACAAACAAACTTACTACTATGCAGTACGAGCTGTATCGCCAGGACAGTACAAGATGGGGCCAGTAAGTGCTGATGCTATGTATAAAGGAGAATATCATTCGTATCACGGAGCTGCTATAATTAAAGTAATACCGTAGTTGCTTCACGTATTTAGAGGCTATCTTCTATGTTTAGAAAAACAGGAGGGTAGCCTCATTCGTTTTGATCAAAAAACTGTTCCTAGGGGAGATAAGTGCACAGCAATAAAAAAGTCCGGAATAAAATCCGGACTTTTTAGTTAGGTTTATAATAAACTAATTAATAGTCATTACCACCACGGTCACGGTATCCACCGCCACCTTTGTTGTAGC
>CAZPPM010000077.1:288-14861 GCA_964588445.1 uncultured Citrobacter sp. | reverse complement strand
TGGATATTGCTACAATGATCGACAATAACCCTGTTATAGAAAATGCTGCTGAGTACTTAAAACATCCTTATGCCAACATCAAAGCGAATGCGTATGACATGGTATTAAACGGCAACGAAATTGGCGGTGGCTCTATTCGTATTTATCAAAGAGAGCTACAAGAAAAAATGTTTGCCGCACTGGGTATGGATGCTGCAGAACAGCAACATCGCTTTGGCTTCTTATTGGGCGCTTTTGAATATGGTGCACCTCCACATGGTGGTATCGCTTTTGGATTTGACAGGCTCTGTTCCATTTTAGGTGGCAGTGAAAGTATCCGCGATTTTATTGCCTTTCCTAAAAATAATGCCGGAAGAGATGTAATGCTGGATGCACCGGCTACCATTGACGAAAAACAATTGCAAGAACTGCAAATAAAGCTTAATCTCAATTCTTAATCAATGCCTATACGCTGGGTAGTATTGAGAGTAATCTGTTCCTTGCAAATCATTGCTACTTTTTGGGCAGGAGCTACAAGTCTTATTTCTTTTTTTCGCCACTTTTCCTTTTCAGGGTTTGCAGGATTTGTAGTGTATCTGCTTAGTTTGTTATTAGCCTTACTGGCCTTGCAATTACTTTCTAGCAACTACCCGGCTCAGCCAGTTATGGGTAAGCAAAAGAGATATTTTAATACCCTTTTTATTCTCAATTTTCTTTTACTCACTTTTCACTTTGCTTTTTTCTTTTCGGAGTTGCAGTCCCTAAAAGAGTTTGCCGGCATTGTAAACAGAAAGATTGTTTCCTTACCTCTTTCTCTTTTATATGATCTCGGAATAGGTATAACCATATTGGTTTTCCAATTAGTGATTTTATATGGGCTATTCGTTTTAAGAAGATTGCTCTACAGCAATTTTACTAGCGACACTTTTGAGTTTGAAGGGAAAAAGTAGCACCCCCTTACATCTGCTATTTTCAATTACCTCTATTCTTCTTTCTTTTCCATAAATAAAACATCAATCCGCCACCTAAAATAATGGTGATGGCAATTATTCTATAAACGGTATGCTGCTCAAAGAAGCCTCTGTCTTCTCCTAACTCAATCTTCTTATTACTCATTCGTATATAATAGTTAAGTTGGGGATAATCGGCATTCATCTTTTTCACCGCATCCAACTTGGATATAGCCCGGTTATAGTAGCGCTCAAAGAAAAAATGCAATCCTTCATTAAAGGTTGTTGTGGCCATACTCATTGCCGGCTTTACTTTTGCAGAATCGAGGTATTGTTTTATTAGCGAAACAGGAATAGCAAAGTTATAACCACCCGCCAAGTTACCCGTTTGTTGTTCTAAGCTACCAAATGTTGCAATGCCTACTACCCGACCCCTGCTATTACAAACAGGGCTTCCGCTGCTACCATGTGCGATAGCCGCATCCATTTGCACCACAGGCCATCCTCCTATCGATAATTTAATTGCGCTTACCACTCCTGCCGTAAGCGTAGGTTCAATACCCGCTTCTTTGGCCAGAAAAATATTGGATGTAGCAGGTTCCGGGTAACCATACACTAATACCTGCTCACCAATTTTAGGTATAGAATCACGGCTCAATTGCAAGGTGGGCATTTGCTCCACGCTATCTACTTTTAAAATAGCAATATCAATGGCAGGCATCGGCCCTCCTTTCACAACAATTTTTGCCGGAAGCCGTATCATAGAGCTACCATTCTTCACTCCCTCTTTATTGCTCTTAAACTGTACTTGAATATCTCGTTCCAGATTAAAAATAACCATGGAAGAGATTTGAGTATAAATAGCTCCATAGGCATTTTCAATAAGTAATTTTTGCTCATCTGTCAGCATCATATTCCAAGATCTTTCAAGTGCTTTTATATTCGCATTCGTTACATCCTGGAAGGTGGATTGGATAAATTTCTTTTTTACGAAAGCACTATCTCTGTCTATAATGTGAGCATTGGTAACCAGATAGCCATCGCCGCTTACAAAAAAACCTGTGCCGGAAGAAGTGATACGATGCTTTTGCCGGTAATACTCCGACGTGCCGTTAAAAAACCGAAAAGGGTTTCTATTAATAGCCCTTACCACAATATCCAGTTTTTCCTCTGCTGTTAAAATGCTCTTTTGAGGGTCCAGCTTTCTTACAGAATCGACTAGTCTTTCAAAATTTCGATCATTTACCACCATTTTATTGACGTAAACTGTTGCTGAAAATACCGTCTGAACCATTACTACCCCAGGCGCATTTCTTGCATAATTTAACTCGGCAGAAATAGTCTGCGCCTGCACGCCGCCTAAACAAAGGAAGGAAAGAAAAAATATAAAAATGGGAAGCAGTTTATGCATAAGATTAGTGGTCTAAAACTCCTGAAAATACAAAAAAGATTTCAGCACGATGGATGACCATCTGCCAAAATCAAAAAAAACACAACAAACATATTTTATTCGTGCCAGATTCATTATATTCGATTCAGACGGTTGCTTGTACAAAATTATTGTATCAAGCAACCTTTTTATTTAGCTAACTGTAAAAACTGCTATGACTGGTCATCAACTTTTTGAAGATTACAATCCCTATGCAGGCATATGGGATGAAATGTGCGACAGCAAGCAAATACGCTCCCAGTACAGTAAAGTGTACCAGGATATACAACAACTCCCTGTAGAGCTATTGTTGCAAAAAGAAAAACAAGCCGGTGAGCTGTTTATGACGCAAGGCATCACATTTACCGTGTACAGTGATGACGCCGGTATTGAGAAAATATTCCCGTTTGACATCATTCCGCGTATACTCACCAGCAAGGAGTGGGAGCATATCGAAAAAGGCATTACACAACGCCTCAAAGCACTAAATCATTTTTTAAACGACATCTACTCTACTCAGCAAATTATTAAAGACAAAGTAATCCCTGCTGCACTTATTGCTTCCTGCCCTCATTACACAAGAGAGGTGTTTGGCATCAAAGTACCACACAACCTCTATATCCATATTGCCGGCATTGATCTCATTCGTGGCGAGGATGGAACTTTCTATATCCTGGAAGACAACCTGCGTACACCTTCCGGTGTATCGTATATGCTAGAAAACCGGGAAGTAAGTAAGCGCATTTTTCCAGGCATGCTAAGCCATAGTAGGGTGCGGATGGTTAATAATTACCCCTTGCTCCTGCATGATATACTAGGTAGTCTTGCACCGCAGCAAATAGCCAATCCCACTGTAGCCTTATTAACTCCCGGCGTTTATAATTCTGCCTACTTTGAGCATACATTTCTGGCGAGGCAGATGGGTATTCCAATGGTAGAAGGAAGAGACCTTGTAATAGATAACCATAAAGTGTACATGAAAACAACGGGGGGATTGGAACAAATCCATGTCCTCTACCGCAGGCTGGATGATGATTATCTTGATCCATTGGTTTTTCGTCCGGATAGTGCGCTGGGAGTACCCGGGCTAATGAGTGCTTATCGAAAAGGGAATATTGCTATTGTCAATGCAGTAGGCAATGGCGTGGCAGATGACAAAGCAGTATATGCTTATGTCCCTGATATGATCAAGTATTACCTAAATGAAGAAGTCATATTACCCAATGTGCCCACTCATCGTTTAGAAAGCCCGGAAGAGCGGGATCATGTTTTTAAAAACATTAATCGAATGGTGGTTAAAAGAACAAACCAGTCGGGCGGCTACGGCATGGTTATGGGCAACACAGCTTCGGAAAAAGAAATAGAGGATATTAAAGCAGCTATTCTTGATAACCCAAGAGAATTTATTGCACAACCTATTATTAAGCTATCGACTGTTCCTTGCCTTATTGATGGAAAGTTACAACCCCGCCATGTAGACCTGCGCCCTTATGCTCTTTGCGGGCCGGGAGGTATACAAATTGTTCCGGGCGGGCTTACCCGAGTTGCCTTGAAAGAGGGTTCTCTCGTAGTTAACTCTTCGCAGGGAGGAGGCAGTAAAGATACCTGGGTTGTTGATTTGTAATTTTTCAACTTATTTAAAACACATTGCTAAATGCTTAGTAGAATTGCTGACTCATTGTTTTGGATGAACAGGTATATGGAAAGAAGCGATTGCTTTGTGCGGCTTATCCGCACCAATTATATTTTATCCTTTGACAATACGGCGCATACCGACTTCTCTTGGAAAGATGTTATTGCCTTACTCACTTTTGCACCAGAAGAAACAGCAACAGAACATGGTAAAGACATCACCACTGCACTTCGTTATTTATTTACCGATATAAAAAACCCTAACTCGATAAAAATCCTTATTACCAAAGCCAGAGAAAACGCCCGCGGTGTGCAGGATAATATTACTAAAGAAGTGTGGGAACAGGTAAACCAGGTATATCATATTATTAACGATCCTGATTTCCAAAACAAGATCACCGGGCCTCGTGCTTTGGAAACGATTGACGAGATTGATCAGAATAATACTTTGTACTACGGTGTAACCGACAGTTCTATGCCTCGTGGCCAAGGGTGGAATTTTATGAATCTGGGTAAATACATAGAACGATCGCTGCTTACGATTGACACGGCACTAATTCATTTTAAAAAAATAGATCAGCAACTAGGTCATACGCAGGATATACTGTTCTGGAGAAATTTACTTCTCTCACTTTCTGGTTACGAATTGTATCTAAAAACCTACACCAGAGGAAAGCATACCCTGAATGTAATTGACCACATTTTATTTAACGAAGATTTTCCTCGCTCTATCCTTTATTGTTTAAAAAGAACCAAACGCTATTTACAAAAAGTAGCTGCTGATAATAAAATTGAAGGCAGTGATAACCTGATTCGAAAATTTGGGCGCATTGCCAGTCATGTGGAATTCTCAGATAACAATATGATTTTTGAAATGGGCTTACCACAATATTTACATACTTTGCGAAAAGATATTACTGATTTTTCTAACGATCTTACTCGGATTTATTTTTCATACGCATAACGAAACACAATGCCCGTTTTTAATATCCATCATATTACAAAATACGAATACGACAGACCGGTAAAAGAAAGCGTTAACGAGATACGCATTTATCCGTATGCGTGCCCCGAACAGGAAGTTCTTTTTCATCAACTTAATATTACAAATACTCCGGAAATATTGCAGATATCCGATTACTGGGGCAACAAAGCCGGAATGTTTAATCAAATAGCAGCACATAAAGAACTTACTATAGAAAGTAAATTGATTGTACGGACGCTCGGACAAACTATTCCTACACAAAACAACACAGCAACCTTCACCCAGTTGCAGGAAGAAACAAACAACAATCTCTCACTGCTCGACCTATCGCAAATAAGCGAAATTGATACGCGGGAAGAAATAGACGCACTGACCAAACATTTCTATACTCCCGATATGGCTGTTGCGAGTGTTATAGAAAAATGCAGTGAATATATTTTTTCTAATTTCAGCTACATTAAAGGCATCACGAATATTGAGACAACGCTACAGGAAATTCTCGATCTCAAATCCGGCGTGTGTCAGGACTTCGCACACATCATGCTAGAAATGTTACGGACGCTGCAAATACCTTCTCGCTATGTCAGCGGCTATATTTGTCCCAATAAAAATGGAATGCGTGGCGAAGGAGCCACCCACGCATGGGTAGAAGGCTGGATCCCAGGAATAGGCTGGACAGGTATTGACCCTACAAATAATTCATGGGTTACCAACAATCACGTAAAGTTGGCTGTTGGCAGAAACTTTAATGATTGCTCTCCTATAAAAGGAACGTTTAAAGGTCCTGCACGGCAATTTCTATCTGTATACGTTTCGGTTGGTTATGAAGACGGCCATACTTTTGAAGAAATTAACGATGTAAAAATGGATACGGTAGCAGGAGATGAATTGCCTTTGGACTATCTGCAAAGTTTTGCCGGACAACAACAGCAATAAGATTTATACAAAACACCTTTACACTTGCTGTGTTGTATTATTTGAGTCGATTAAAGTTTCGCTTCATGAATTTATAAAGAAAGAATGTCTCTTTTTAAAAAATCGAATTTGTGAGACGAAAGATTACCAAATAATTGGACTAACCTTACAACCGAGCTATACATATGAAAAAACTACTTAGCGTACTAACAATTTTTAGTCTTTCATTAGCGGGTTGTGCAAGTTGGCGTACTTACTATACAGGAAGTCACAAAGGGAAAAAGTTTACTTTCCAAAGCCGGGAGATAAAAGGCTTTAGCAGTAATCATTTTGAATGGCGTATTCGGTATGCGGGCTATAAACCCGTTTACCTTGATCCAACTAATTTGGATTGGGGGCCGCCATACTCAACCGACATCTATGGCGAAAAAGCATTCCTTATTAAAAACGATACTATGCAGTACGAAAACGACAAGGTATTACCCACAAAGCCATTTACCTTTTCCTCAATGCTATATATTCCTTTCAAAAACCCGGAAGACAAAGCAGGCAACGCTTATTTTGACTTACTCAATGACAGCTGGCCAGTGTTTGACTCCCTGTTTCAAGAATGGCAACAAAGTGGAATGCGCATCATGCTAGGCATGGTACAAGGCAGTAAAGCATCCTTTACACATGAATTTAAAGGAACGATTCGCGGAGAAAAAGTAGTATTGGTAATAGAAAATGATGGTAGGATTATTTATCGTACAGACAAAAAATGGAATCACGAACATTATTCCGGTCTTTCTCGAACGGTACAGATGCCAGGTAAGATTCTTTATTTGAAACCAGGAGACAATGCACTGACTCTAGATGAACTCAAATTATTGAAAAATAAATACGGTACAGATCCTACACACTATTTCGATATTCAGCTAATCAAATAGTATCGACTTATTATTGAATTAGCATTTCCCTTCTTATTTTCTGTTCATTCTCCCATTTGCCGTTGCTAGGTTCTTTAATCCCACCAATAATAAAATGTCTTATATTCTTGCAGTTGCTTCGCCAGTTTTTTTATAAAATAAAGCCTATCCTTCTCATAGTCTAATTCCTCTTCATTCACCTCCTCATCCGATTGAAAATTGGCAGTTTCCACATTGTAATCAAACATAATCGTAGCGATTATTTTTGCTTCCGCCTCACTTACATCGCCTTGTATACTACCAGCTATTGTATTACTACTAATATCTTCAAAACGTAGAGGATACTTTTTTATTAATTCTTCAAAATGTAGAAGAATATCTTCATTACTGAGGTCGCTATCTCCACCAAAGCTCCCTTCCCTTCGTATTCCATCGAGAGGATCAATAGAGTTTAGAAAAACGATGCGAAAACTATCTTTTGGATCTTTATCATAATGCTTGCAGCGGGAAGTATAAATAAGAAACTTATTGTTTGCCGCTTCCAGAAATCTTTCCAACAATATATCTGCATTTCCGGCAGGTACTGCTATATACAAGGCTGTATTATTCTTTTTTACAAAATCATGATAACTGTCCACTTCATTAAATCGTCCCGAAATGTTCAATTCCTCTTCTCGAAGAATCGAAGCCGGTTTCACTTTCCCTTTTGGATAAATATTTCTTGCAAGCTGTTCTACAAACTTTTTGAAATCTTCCTCGTTCATATAAACATTTGAAATTTAAATTATCAAATCCACTACTCACTGCTCATTATTTTGATTAGTCATTACTTCAATAGTAAAATAATCAGCCATTGTCTTGCCTTCCTTATCAATAAATGTCTTTATTGTTTGAGGCGTAAAAAGGCTTGTATCTGCAAGTATAATTTTATACCCTGGCATTTGCACTTTAGGCAAAAGTCCTGAGCCTTGAAAACCTGAATTATCGGGTGGCACTCCTTTTCTAAAATAAATAGCCCCTTCCGCCTGTATTTCAAAGTAGTGAGAAGCGCTATTATACTCACCGCTAAAATATTGGACAAAATCTTCCTTCTTACCATACACCACTCCAACAATATCCTTCGTAAAAGTCAGATACTCTTTATTTATTTCTTTTACAACATCAGGCCAACCATTATTAAAAAAATCAGTATAAGCATCGAAGTGTTCTTTACTGTATGTAACAGGATCAAAATACAACATTGTAGGAGTAAATTTTTTGTGGAAATCAATCTTAGCAGAATAAAGCGCACTATCTTTTCTAAAGAAATGATGCGGTGCGTCTCCAAAAACGCGTTCACTATAAGGAGCCCCATACAAATCCGTTGTAAACGCATCTATCGGAATTTTTGGAAACTTTCCTAATTGAATATAGTAGGTAATCTGATTGGAGGAAAAGCCTTTCACGTTTTTATACGTTAACAATACTTTCATTCCATTGTATTCCGACTCTTTACTTACTTTGACGTTTGTACATTTGCTCCATATTACTATCGCCAGCACTCCCAATATTAGTATCCAAAATTTTTCCATATTCCTTATCCTTACATTTTAATTCCTATGGCGTTGCACTACCGTATAGTGCATAACGATATTCATTGTCTATCTTAAAACCTGTACCAAAAAAGAAAATCATTCCTACCTTTTTACCCTTTCGTTTTATAACTAAGTTTCCCTCTTTATCAATTGTTATAAACAATCGTACATTTTCATTAAAATAATAAAATGGCGGAATGGGAGGAAATTTTAATTTATTTTCCTTTTTTGTCTTGAAATACCCTTTTCGAAAACTTCCTTTTCTATTAAATTCTGCAACTATTTTATCTTGCTTAAAGACGATAATCCGCAACTCATTATTATTTGGCAGAAGTTCAACCTTATCTGCCTCGATAGTCCAATTTGTAGCTAACAGAAAAAACTGCTTTGCTAGTTGTACATCTGTTAAAGTGTTTACATCATAAGAAGATAAGTAACTATTGTTTAGCCTATCCTCCTTGGGTTGATTGTTGTAACCCCCTTTTAGTAGGTTAAACCGGCCGACATCTATAGCTTGCAATGAAATATCTTTAGAAGCCTGTTTAACCGTACGGCAAGAGGCAAAGAGTCCTGCAAGTAAGACAAATGAAACAAAGGGAATAATCCTCATTTGGCCGATATTACACTTCTTTTGAAAATAAATTATCGTTCATTCATCCTATACATTGTCAAAATCTCCTGACTCATAGTACTCAATTTCCTACTGCCATTCTTGTATTTGAAAGCATATAGAACTAGCTTCTTCACAATCCTACTCCATTTCTACTACAAAATCCAACTCTAACGACCTATCCTTTTTACTCCGAAACATTCTTAATGTCTCAAGTGTGTACTGCCCACCCTCTTTAACTTCAATTCTATTTCCTGGCATTTGCACTTTATTACTTAGGTTAGTACTCTGCACAGAGTTAGCCGATTCACTGTACAAAATCTGCCCATCTGTTTGTATCGTAATACTCTTTTTGCCGCCATCTTCTTTATTCAGGTATTGCTTTTCAAACTGCTTATCCGTTCCATAAACCAATGCAACAATATCCAGCGTTCTATAACCTTGGTTTAAGGGAACACTATTTTTTATCTTTTGCCATTCCGTCTGAAAAAAATGGACAAACTTCTCAAAATCATTCTTGCTAAATTTATCTGGACGAACATATAATACGGAAAATTTTTTTGCTTTGTCCTCAAAAATATTATTGTATTGATAGGCGTTGCTATCTATGATAGCATGTGGTACTTCCTTATAAATACTAAAACTATAAGGATAACCAGGACTCGTATTCTCTGCATCTATATGAAGAGCGCCGGATATACCGTTTATCTTGAGTTCCTGTGAGTAGCCTTTATTAAAAATCTGATTCTTCGTCACCTGCTTGAATCGATACTGTTTTCCTTCAAAATCTCCTTTATATAAATCATCTTTTGAGGCACAACTCCAAAACATAGCAATAGTTATTATAATAAATGTGAAATTTTTCATTGGACTAGTTTATCAAATTACTATTCATAGAGACTTGTTCTGTCTTTTTCCATATATAAAACACAAAATAATTATACTAATCACTCAAATCTTAATCGATACAGTTATTTCGTCTTTCAATATACTCACTATTTTGAGCATTGCAATACGTGCTAACAGAGAACAGCTCATACAAAAAACTTATGCTTATTTGTATATATTTTTTTTATCTGCATAAAACAGTGAAATCTATTATAAAGCAATTAATTTAAACAGAAATTGCCTTCAACTACAAGCTAATTATGGCTAGCCGTAAAAAATACTAGTTCCTTTGAAATACAGAAATGTACTTTTGCTTATGTCAGTTAAAAATATGATCATGCTAAGTTTTTTTGGCTTCCTGTTTGGCTGTAAGCCTAAAGAGACCGTTGTATATGAAGATGTGTGCAATGGCGAACCGCTACAGTTCTCCGTAAAAGAAAAAGCGCACTACGCTACTATAAAGTTTTGGATGGAGCTAAAAGTTGGAAAACTCAAAGCCATTAAAATCACACCGGACGATGTGTATGACCAAACACCTTACTCCCTTGATCTCCTCAATGGTTTCCCTCATTACCTCTACGACACATCCCGAAAACAAACAAAGTTTGGAGAAATAGAAGTCGACCGAAAAAGAATGTTCATTTTCATTAGCCCGCATACATACTCAAAACAGGATTTCGAAACAATTCATAGCTGTTTGTCGCAACGCTACGCCAACATAGAAACAGCATTGTATGACAAGTTTATCAATACCACCACGCGTGTCCATTTTAATCATCCACAATTCGCAGGCCTTTTGTATGCAGACATAACTGATTTCAATATCGTTTACACCAGCGCAGACAATAGCAATACGATCACCTTCCCCTTTAACGGCAATGTTTTGCTTCAAGAAAAAGGAGGTGGAGTAAATGCCAAAAGTATCCTGGGCAGTATAATAGCAAAAAAAGAAGCCCATTTTTTAGAATACAAACCCACATTAAACCTTCTCGATTTTACAAACAAAGAAACAGGAAGGTATATTACAGAAGACTTTTCGCTCTATACAGACAAAAACAATTTGGTTTTCTGGGTTAAAAAATGAAAGTCCTTTTAAGGCCGTTTATTTGCACAGAATTGCCGTAGACAGTAGAGTCGGCTTGTACAGTTAAATTTTTATACAGATAACCGGAGAAACTTAGCGCTTCTGCTTAAATTGCATCTCGCAATAATTGTAGGCTATGATACCATTAGCAGAAAGACTACGGCCGTTATCTCTTGGGGATCTGGAAGGGCAAGAGCATCTTACAGGAAAAGGCAGCATTCTTCGTAATGCGCTGGAAAAAGGCAAAATCCCTTCCATGATTTTATGGGGGCCGCCCGGCACAGGCAAAACAACTATTGCCAATATTATTGCTCACACGCTTCACCTCCCTTTTTACACACTTAGTGCCATTAGTGCCGGCGTAAAAGAAGTACGGGAAGTTATTGCAGAAGCAAAAACACAAACAGATGCGATTCTCTTTATTGATGAGATTCATCGTTTTAATAAAGGGCAGCAGGACGCTTTACTAGGAGCAGTAGAAAAGGGAACTATAACTTTAATAGGTGCGACAACAGAAAACCCCTCTTTTGAAATAAACAGCGCTTTACTCAGCCGTTGTCAGGTATACGTGCTAAAAACCTTAAGCGAAGCAGAACTAGTAGCCTTATTGCAACAGGCTATTAAAAAAGATGAATTTCTTTCTAAAGAAATAATTGAATTAAAAGAAACAACTGCTCTAATAGCTATTTCCGGTGGAGATGCCAGAAAGCTACTTAACTTATTAGAGATCGTAGTAGATGTATTACTAGAAAAAAACAAGGATCGCACCCCGGTTATTATTACCGACCAAGCAGTAATGCAAATTGCTCAAAAAAGAATTGCGATTTATGATAAAAAAGGGGAGCAGCATTATGATATCATATCAGCTTTTATTAAATCCATACGAGGCAGTGATCCCAATGCGGCAGTTTATTGGCTAGCCAGAATGATAGAAGGTGGCGAGGATGTAAAATTTATAGCAAGACGAATGGTTATCTTAGCTAGCGAAGATATAGGCAATGCGAATCCCACTGCTTTAGTTATTGCTAATACAAGTTTTGATGCTGTAAATAAAATAGGCTATCCCGAAGCCAATCTGATTCTTTCACAATGTGCTATTTACCTTGCCTCCAGTCCTAAAAGCAATTCAGCCACCATCGCTATTGCAGATGCAATGGCTGCCGTCAAAAAAATGGGAGACCTATCCGTTCCTTTGCATATACGTAACGCCCCTACCCGGATGATGAAAGATATGGGCTATGGGAAAGATTATCAGTATTCGCATAACTATGAAAACAATTTTTCCGATCAGGAATATCTTCCCGAAAAACTCTCCGGTAAAAAATTTTACGAACCCGGTAGCAATGCAAGAGAGGAAGAACTTCGCAAGTTCTTAAAAAACCGATGCAAAAATAAATACAATTATTAATGATGCATTGGGTATTAAAAAAGTTCGAGGACTTATCACCAGCTGAGCTGTACACAATATTACTGTTACGCAGCGAAGTATTTGTTGTAGAACAGCAATGTATCTTTTTAGACATGGATAATAAAGACCAGCATTCTCTCCATTTATGTGGCTGGGAGAATGAACGCCTGATCGCCTATACCCGCATCGTGCCTCCCGGCATTTCTTATACCGAACCATCGATTGGACGGGTTGTTACCTCTCCATCTTACCGGGCAAGAGGTGCAGGCAAATTATTAATGAAAAAAAGTATTGACACTATACGTGAATTATATAATGACTCCCCCATACGTATTGGCGCACAACTCTATTTAAAGACGTTTTACCAGAATTTAGGCTTTGTACAATCGGGAAACATATATGATGAAGACGGTATTGATCATATTGAAATGCTATTAAAATAGCCTCTTCGTAAATTCCCTTAGTACAACCGCTTAAATAAATTCTTTTTTAATAAATAGTTCTGCTTTCATTCTTTGGTAACATTTTTCTTTTTCTATTTTGGCCCTTGAAAATCCAATAGAGCCAACCAGAAATATAGAACTATGAGAACCAACATTCTATTAAAAATTAGCTTTTTTTCTCTTTTATTTCTCTCTCTCAACATTATCTCGTTGAGATCTAATGCACAATCCATTTATTCGTCAAGTAGACTGGAAATAGGCGGAGGCTTTGGCCCCATGTTTTTCCTGGGAGACCTGGGAGGAAGTGCCGGCATCGGAAGAGGTTTTGTAAAAGACGTTGATATGCCTTTAACCAAGCTTGCCAAGTCTCTATTTGTAAGTTACCACCCATCGGAGTGGCTTGCATTGAGAATAGGTATTAATCATGGTGTATTAGAAGGGGACGACAAGCAAGCGCCTAATAAAGGAGGCGCCGAAATTTATCGTTTACAAAGAAACCTCAGTTTCAAATCTTCTGTATTAGAAGGTATGATAGGTGCTGAATTTTACCCTACTGTTTTCTTTGAGCGCTATGATGGGCTTGCAAAAAAATTACGCCCTTATGGCGTGATTGGCTTTGGTATGTTTAAATACAATCCTAAAGCACAAGACATCAATGGCAGTTGGGTAGAACTAAAACCCCTGATGCTGGAAGGACAAGGAATGGCTGAATATCCTGATAGAAAACCCTATAGCCTTTGGCAAATGCAGGTTCCTATGGGTATAGGCGCTAAATACTTCTTAAAAGAAAATTTCTATTTGGGATTTGAAATACTCCATCGCCAGCTATTCACTGATTATATTGATGACGTAAGTACAAACTATATCAATCCTGCCTTATTTGATAATTATCTGACTCCTGCTAATGCTGCTGTTGCAAAACGCTTACATTATAGAGGCACGTTTGCTTCATTTCAGCAAAACCCGGGAAGAATTGTTAATTCTCAAAGAGGGGATCCAAAAGATAGAGATGCTTTTTTCTCTACAGTTGTACGTTTTGGCTGGAGAATTAATGGAAACAACGATCCTAACTCAAGAGCCAGAAAGCAACTAAGATGTCCTGTTTTTTATTAGTATAAAAGCAGGTCGGCTATATACATATCATCCGTAAACCCGTGAAACAATGAAGCATTTTTCTTCTATGTCGCACCTTATTGCCTTGCTCAGCTTTGGCGGCATGGCATTATTTCCCGACCAAATCGATCAAACGGCTATCAACAATCAGTCCTCAGTGATTGTAGAAAAGGCAATCATCCATGTCGATAAGGGCATAAAAGGAAAGCTTGTAAAAATATATCCCGATCAAACAAAAAAATCAGTTTATGTTCTTGCAAAAGAAACAAACGGATTTGAAATAGACTTTTACACATTTGATTTGGAAGGAACGCTCATCAAACATTTTCGCATGAAAAAGGGTGATCGCAAAGAAATAAAAGGGCTTGAAAAAGGGAAATATGTGTACAGTGTTTTTTCTGGCGATGAAGAAACTGACCGCGGAGAATTTGATATCCACTAGCCTTACACCGCTCTTTAAAATTATTATATAAACGCTGTTCCTGGTAAGGGCAGAGAGCTTAGTAAAATCTAATACCCTGGTTGATCAGACCTGATCCGTTCTCTATTGGTACTCTCATTTTGTATAAATTTTATTAAACACTTTCTGCCTCTCCTTACCGGGACATAACTTGACTTTCATTTACTGCGCTTATTCCTAATTGACCTCATTTCC
>CAZPPM010000077.1:0-278 GCA_964588445.1 uncultured Citrobacter sp. | reverse complement strand
TACAAGATATATTTCCCTATCATCTCGTTTTTACCCTAACGAAAAGCCTTTTTCAGTCTACTACTCGGTTTCCAAGCCCCTACCTTCTTTCGCTGTTACTAATCCGTTGAAAAAAATTACACAGTCTTAACCTCTTTTATAAAAAAGATCGCTATTTTGGTTTAATAGTTTTTATCCGTGCCCGGTCTTATAAACTTTAAAACCACTGGTATATATGGATCAACTTCAACCCACCCCAGCCCCTCAACCCACTAATACCCCCGCTCAGGTGAAGGGTA
>CAZPPM010000076.1:0-15010 GCA_964588445.1 uncultured Citrobacter sp. | reverse complement strand
TAAAAAGATTATTTGAATTATTCATTATTTTTTTAATCCCAATCAATTTTTATAAAAACTACTCTAATCCCGGCAATGCGTGGGCGGCGTGTGTAACTGTTGTTTTACTTACCAGTTCATCGGCAATAATTTCACTTAATTTACTACTATCCAGTGCGGAGAAACGAAAGTGATTGAAAAAAGAAACTGAATCGTAATAAACCTTACACAAAGACAGGCTAGGAATTCTTTTTTCAGGAAATTTTTTTTAGTTAACCTATCGAAACTATTCATCAAATCCTACTTTGGTATGGGTACCATCACAAAAAGGTTTGTTTTGAGACTGGCCACAACGACAAAATGCAGTGACTTTATATTTTTTCGTTTCCTCTCCGTCTTTATTCTTAATGCTAATATTTCCGTAAACAAGTAGCGGTCCTTGGGGAAGCACTTCTACGAGTGTTTCTGTATTTACAGTAACAGTTTCTTCAACTTTATCATTATAATAAAAACTCAATGCCCCACTCGGGCATTTCTTTACTTGATCAACAATCTTGTCGGTGGGAGCGCCTTCCATTTTAATCCAAGGCCTTTCTTTGGGATTAAAAACATCCGATAAACCTGTTATGCCTTTCCAGCAAATGGTAGAATGGATACAGGTGGCCGGCTTCCATACAACTGTAATTTCTCCATTCGTATATTTTTTAGTTATATCCTTTTCCATCTCTTTTTATTGATAAGTTACATTTATTCTCTTATTCAAAAAAATCAAACTAAGTGGTTTACAACGACTGTTTATTCTCAATATTTATTAGACTCTTTCTATCTTAGCATCTACATTACTAATACTATCCACATGGCGATAAGGATATTCATTACGGGAGGTACATTTGATAAAGAATACAACGAATTAAATGGAGAGCTTTTTTTCAAGGATACACATATGCACGAACTACTCGAAAAAGGGCGTTGCCGTGTGCCGGTGGAGATACGTACATTGATGATGATCGATAGTCTTGAAATGACGGATGAAGACAGGGAGTTGATAGCGCATCAATGTATTAATAGCGAAGAAGATCAAATTGTCATTACGCATGGTACGGATACAATGGCAGAAACCGCTCAAATGCTGGCAAAAAAGGTCAAGGGAAAGACAGTTGTACTTACGGGAGCAATGATTCCTATTAAATTTGGAAGCTCAGATGGTTTGTTTAACCTAGGAGGGGCTTTAGCATTTGTACAAACGTTGCCTCCAGGTGTCTATGTAGCTATGAATGGTCGTTGCTTTGATTCAGGTAATGTGCGTAAAAACAAGCAAACGGGTGTTTTTGAAGAGATATCATAAAGCCTACGCTACTAATAAAAAACCCGGTTTTAAAACCGGGTTTTTGCTAAAAATATATTCTAATCTTATCCTTGATTGGGTTCTAATAATTTGAAGAACTGATCCAATTGTGGAAGAATAACAATTCTTGTTCTTCTATTGGTTGCTTTACCTTCAGCTGTTGTATTCTCTGCAACAGGTTTAAATTCTCCCCGACCGGCAGCCGCCATTTTCGCAGGATCCAAACCATATTGTTTTTGCAAAATGCGTACAACAGATGTGGCTCTTTTTACACTCAGATCCCAATTGTCCAACACATAGCCGGCACCTTTATATTCTACATTATCAGTATGGCCTTCTACCATAAATTCGATATCAGGCTGATTTTTCAACACAGCCGCCACTTTTCCTAAAACTTCTTTTGCTTGTGGCGTTACGTCAAATTTTGCTGTTTTGAATAATAGTTTATCAGAGATGTCAATGTAAACAACACCTTTATCTACTTTAATATTAATATCTTGATCATCCAGGTTACCCACAGCGCCTTTCAGGTTCATCACCAGTGCCATATTCAAAGAATCTTTACGAGCCATTTGCTGCTGAAGCGTTTGAATGTAAGCGTCTTTGGCACCTATATTTTCCATTGACTTTTTAATGCTTTCTGCTTGAGAAGAAGAAATTACCGACATATCTTCTAATTGCTTTAGCGCTTGTGTATTGTTTTGTTTAAGCAAATCGATTTGCTTATTAAGATTGGCAATATCTGTCTCCAAAGAATTTTTCAGACTGTTTAATGCTGCCTTTTCATTGCTACAATCTGCCAATGAGCCTTGCGATTGCTGATATTGTGTTTGCAGTGTAGCATAATCTGCCTGTGCTTTTTTGAACTTCTTGCTACTTACACAAGAAGCAAGAAAGAGTACCAAAAAAGCTGGTAAGAAGATTTGTCGGATGGTCATGAGAACATATTTTAAAAATGAAAAAATAATTTACTATATGATCATCATCTCTATTATGTAGAGATGTAAAACCACAAATATAAAGACAATGCAGGTTGTTTATATTTCTGCTTTGTTAATTCACTAGCAGGGTAATGAAAATAAAAACCAAAAGTGTGCCGTTTAGCAAAAACTAACACTCAGCAGTTAAAAATCTCATTACCTTACGTCCCCTTCCGCAATTGTATATAACACTGTTGTTTATGGTAAAAGATCGCAAAGCTGCTATAGGCTTTATATTTATTACGCTGCTAATAGATGTAATGGGTTGGGGGCTGATTATTCCTGTTATGCCAGATCTTATCGCACAGCTCAAAGGCATCCCTATCAATGAGGCAAGTGCTGATGGAGCGCTGCTGTTGTTTGCCTACGCAATTACACAATTTGTTTTTGCACCCGTCGTAGGTAATCTTAGTGATCGATATGGGCGCAGGCCTGTACTACTTTTATCATTATTGGGTTTTGGAATTGATTATATCGTGCTCGCACTTGCGCCTACTTATAGTTGGCTTTTTGTGGGTCGTGTTATTGCGGGGTTTACGGGCGCCAGCTTTACAACAGCATCAGCTTATATTGCAGATATAAGCACAGCGGAGAACAGGGCAAAAAATTTTGGTTTGATTGGTGCTGCATTTGGGCTGGGCTTTGTTATAGGACCCGCTCTGGGTGGCTTTCTTGCCGCTTGGGGTATACGAGCCCCTTTTTATGCAGCCGCCGCACTTTGTTTATTAAACTGTCTATATGGGTACTTCATACTTCCGGAGTCGCTCAGTAAAGAAAACCGCCGTGCATTTAGCTGGAAAAGAGCCAATCCGCTAGGTGCGTTACTGTTTTTAAAAAAGTATCCCGCTATATCCGGTCTTGCTTTTTGTTTCTTTCTGATTTATCTCGCTGCACAATCTGTGCAAGGTAATTGGAACTTTTTTACCATGTATCGTTTCGGCTGGAGCGAAAGTATGGTGGGTATTTCCTTGGCGGTTGTGGGATTGCTGGTAGGAGGCGTGCAAGCCGGACTTACCCGTGTTATAAACCCCCGGTTAGGTAATGAAAAGAGTGTTTATGTGGGTTTGGGGCTTTATGCCATAGGTCTTTTTTTATTTGCCTTTGCTTCGCAAACCTGGATGATGTTTGTTTTCCTGATTCCCTATTGCCTCGGAGGTATTTGTGGACCGTCATTGCAAGCAATTCTTGCAGGACATGTACCTAGTAACCAGCAAGGAGAGTTGCAGGGCGCATTAACAGGGCTTATGAGTTTAACGGCCGCCTTCGGACCATTATTAATGAACAACCTTTTTAAGTATTTCACTACGGACAAAGCCCCTATTTATTTTCCGGGTATACCCTTTTTTCTTGGCGGTGTTTTTATGGTTATAAGTGCGATGGTCGCCTGGAAAGTTTTGCAAAAAGTAAAGCAAGCAAATCCCGAACTGGTGCTGCCTATGGCGTCAAAGTCAAATACGGTAATTGGGCATTAAGCCAAAACTATATATCGGTAACCGCTTTTTTTAAAGCCGCTACGGTTTTCTTGTCGTTACCTACAAAAATCTCTTTGCCTATAAGTGTTACAGGCCTTTTTAGAAAGGTGTACTCCTCTAAAATAAGGCGGCGGTAATCGCTCTCGGTTAACGATTGGTCTTTTAGCCCCATTTCCTTGTATTTTATAGCTCGCCGGCTAAAAAGGGCTTCATAACTTCCCGCCAGCTTTTTCATTTCTTCCAGTTGCGCCGGGCTTATTTTTTCTTCCTTGATATTTTGCAGCGTAAATCCTTTTTTATCAACTTCTGTTTCTTTGATAATTGCCTGACAGGTAGTGCAATTGCTCAGATGATACATTTTCTGTTTCATTGTCGTATAATTCCCGCAAATATGAGAAAAAGCGATCTATTTACTAAAAGGATATTTTAGCAATAGAGTAAACAACCCCGCCGAAATATTGTTATTTTTGTGTACTGTAAGTCATTTACAGACACACGTTTTAAAAAGAGAGTTATGATAAAAACAGGAAGTCCCGTTATCAGCATCTATACAGAAATGACTCCCAACCCGGAGACAATGAAATTTGTTGCCAACAAACTTTTATATCCCGGAAAAAGTATTGATTTTCCAGATATGGAAAGTGCAAAGCCGTCGCCGCTGGCTGCAGAGCTTTTTGGTTTTCCTTTTGTGAAGGCCGTGTTTATTGCCAGCAATTTTGTAACCCTTACAAAAACAGCGGAAACAGAATGGCAGGATGTTATTCCTTCTATTCGTCAGTTTTTAAAGGACTATCTAGAAGAAGGAAAAGCTGTAATCAATGAAGAAGAAGTGGTGCTGGTTAAAAAATCCGGCGGAAACGAAGTAAGCGCAGACGACGATGATGTGGTTAAGCGCATTAAGGAGTTGCTGGATAATTACGTACGACCTGCAGTAGAAATGGATGGTGGCGCAATTCAGTTCAAAAGCTATAATGAAGGAGTGGTGAACTTAATGATGCAGGGTAGCTGTAGTGGATGCCCTTCTAGCATGATCACCCTGAAAGCGGGAATAGAAGGCATGATGAAAAGAATGATACCCGAAGTAACAGAAGTAGTAGCAGAAGCGGAATAAGCGTTTAAAATAATTTATAGAGAAGCATTGCTGTACAGGCAATGCTTTTTGTTTTTAAGTAGGCGTTTCTGTTCGTTTCCAATGTACCTTTCTTTCTTTTAAATAACTAAGCACAAAGTCAAAACAAGTTTTATCATAGCCCACCAGCTCAGGAGGATAAACACCTTTTTCTGTAAATAAATTTTGTGCTATTAATTCTACAGCTGCCGTACAGGTAAAGCCTGTCGTGCGTGACATAGAGGATTGCTTCGTATCAGCATCGTATCGATCGAGTAAGTCATATTGGATTTTTTTATGCTCGCCTTCTATAATCACTCGCATAGTAGTAAACTCTTCTTCTTCTGGCTGTAGCTTCCATTGATCCAATAATAATGTACTTGTAACTTGTAAGGGAGTTATGTTAGTATTATTAACAGATAACTCTTTTGTAGAAAAAAATCCGGCTTGCTGCAAAGCAATAATAAGATCTACGTGACCCGGATAGCGCAGTGTTTTTTCTTTCATCTCCGGTATATGTGAAAGCGTGTACAAAAGTGATCGCAGTCCATCTGTATTAAAAGCTTCCAGTGTTCCAATGCCATCAACATGGATCATTTCTCTATCTGTAAGAGCAGTTTTGGTTACGACATGGCCATTTTCCATCAGCCTGGCAGGGCGCATATACTCTTCAATTACATCAATAGGCGAAAAAGGCGCTTTATAAAAAAAGGGTGCTTGAGGATATGTTGGCAACCCTCCAACATAGCATGTAAAAGAATCGATCTTCATTGTTGCGTTGTAGCGGCCAAGGATAAGATTACTCATGCCGGGCGCAACACCACAATCAGTAATTACTGTTACATTTTTTTCTTTAGCTAAAGCATCCAGATGCAATACATTTTCTGGAAAGAAAGAAATGTCCACGACATTTTTCCCCGTGAGAATAACAGCTTCTAATACCGTATACCCCATGAAACCTGGTACGGCTGTAACCACCAGGTCAAAAGGAGTTAACCAATCACTATAATTGTTAATGGCTGATAAATCTACTTTTCGCGTTTTTATAGTGGGAGCAAACTGTTGCAATAAAGAAAGATTCTTCTCACTAGCATCAAAAGAAGTAATGTTATGCCGACTACTGAGATCTTGTGCAATCGTGCGGCCAACCATACCAGCACCTAATACTGCAATCGTCATGTAAATGATTTTGACAAAGATAACGAAGCTCCCGCTGGCCATTTTTGCTAAAAAAGGCTAGGTATTTACTTCCTGTAAAATTTTACCGTAGTCTTCATTGATGCGTTATATCTTTTCGTGCTATTTTTATTTTATTAAAACTATTCAACACATTAAATAATAAATCTGTGATCATCTTTTACATTATTCTTGGCCTGATAGTAGGCATATTGGTAGCAGCGGCTTTTATGCCGGCTGCTTATACTATTGAAAAGACAATCATTATTAATAAGCCGCTTGAGGATGTATTTACAAAAGTTGGCAATCTGCAGTATTATAGTCAATGGAACCCGTGGCAAAAAATGGATCCGGAAGCGGAACAAACAATTACGGGTACTCCGCTACAACCGGGACATCAATATAGCTGGAAGGGTAAAAAAATTGGTATAGGCAGCCTTACGTTGAAGGAAATCAATGATAAAGAAATTCATTTCAAATTACAGTTTATTAAGCCCTTCAACTCAAAAGCAAATGATGATTGGCGCTTTGAAGCGATTAGCCCTAATGAGACAAAAGCGATATGGCAAAATAGTGGTCGGTTTGCATGGCCTAGTGCCCGCCTTATGGGGCCAATGATCATGCGTGGATTACATAAGCAGTTTGACAAAGGCATTGCTAATCTGAAAGCTATGTGCGAAGCCGCCTAACGAATATTTCCAATGCTGTTCTTGGCAGTATCGGGCTTTAACTTATAGTAGATTTTGATGTTTACTTCTTTATCATTTACAATAGCTGTTCCATAGCTAAAATATAAGTCATCGCTTATCGCCTGTAACGATTGGCGGGTTCTAATATTACTCCGTGATGTACTTACGCCTGCTTTTAACATGGGGGCTTCGGTTGCTTTTTCGCCACTCTTATCTTTAGTCTCTTGTAGAGATTTATTACTTCGGGAATTGTTGTGATCCTGTACCCTTGCAGAAGCTTCTGCTTCCCAAACAAGATCATCGAAGAGAGTACTGCTCATATCAGTTTCATAGTCGCCATTGTTATCTGTATCGACTTCTATCAAAATGCTTTTAAGCTCTGTGCGATTACTCCTTACTGTATTGTTGTTTTGTGCACGTAGCTGTGGTCGGGTTTCCGGATTTTTTGCCAATGAATTATAAGCAGCAGCATCTTGAGGGCAGGCAAAGTTTAGTTCCTGTATACTGCCATCGGCCAATGTGGTACGTTGCAAAACAGTTCCACAGTTAGCAGTATTAGAAGAAGATAAATCAGTATTCGTAAAAGGAGTGCTTGCAATAGTGTTGTTTTTATGCTGGCGAGAAGGCAATGTATAACTGATGGAGAGATGGCCCAACAGATCTTTTATTGGCTGTTGTAATACGACAGATTGTTGCCCATACCGAACATCATAATTATTTACTTGCGTTTGCGTTTGCAAATAATCTGCACCTAGGGCCAGCGACCAGGGAGAAGCCCCCAAATTATAACGCAGTTTGAGTCCGGTAATAAAACCGAATGCTGCATTTTTTTCTGTACTTTCTGATTGGTAGAGTATATCCTGAAAACCACGACGAATACTTGTATTGCCTGAATTGTTTAAAAATAAACCGGCTTTGAAATGTCCTTCCAACTGTATTTCTTTACCTATGCTGGCAGAGGGACCTAGTAGTAAATATGTTTGTTGCTGTCGGCTTTTTGAAATAGTCGTTTGTCCACCGCCCAGCCCGGTTTCTTTCAGGAACTGATTGATAGCGGCTGTGTTATTTCCAGAAGAAGTAAAACCAGAAATGACCCCGATTCCTACTTTACCCAATTTATAATCAATCCCCATTTGCAAACCAGCGCCACTGCTTCTAAAAAGGAGCGTATCATTACTGCCTCCTTTTACGGGAGAAGAAAAAACAGGACTTACAGTAAGGCTAAGGCGGCTATGATTACTCCGGGATGCATTTTGATTAAAGGCCCTTGTTGTTTGTGAAAAACCAGTGGCAGAGATTGCCATCGTCATCAGTGCCATCACTGCTTTTGTGCGGAAGGGGTTCATAGTATTGGGTTTAAGGATGAGAAAAATACAAAATGTATTTCTAAACCGCAATACTTGCTTTCTCTTATTCTTCCAGCCTTTCCTGACAGCCAAAGTCGTTTTTCAGCACGTCATCATAGCGATCGGCTTGTTGAAAAAGATTGCGAAAAGCCTGAACACCGGTCTCTTTGTTCATATCCAGGTCATACATAATGCAACTAAGAACAATGTTTTGTTTTATGCAGCTTAAAGTCATCCCTGTCAATGAATAATTTTCTTGCAACAGATATTGGTAAAGTGGTTTTATCTTTTGTGGGTCGGCAGACATCTGGCAGAGGTAGGCATCACCCGCTACAAAATAGTTTTCATGATTATAGGATATTTTGATTTTAGCAGAACCTTCTTTTACACTCCAATTATTAACTCCTTCTCTGGCCAGCCGCACATTTTTTCCCAGTTCTGATAAAATATCTTCTATGGTTTTAGCAGCGCCTACCGGAGAAATTTCTTTCTCAGGAATTTCGGGCAGCTTTACTTCTGTACCACAGCTAGGGCAGTATTTTGTTGCGTCAATATTTGTTTGTGTTACGAGAAAACCACAACTGAAACAACGAGTAGAGGCGAGGCCTTTGTTGGGGCTATACAGCAAGAGCGCTTCTTTTAAATAACTTACAGGTAAAGCAAAACCAAGATTATCTCCTCCACGAATAATAAAAGAGTTTACGCCAATTACTTCTCCCCGATCGTTTACCAAAGGCCCACCACTATTACCTGGGTTGATAGCAGCATCTATTTGTATAAACTTAAGTCCATCCCGTATGCGATCTACTTTAGAAATCACTCCTTGAGTGGCTGTATAGTTGAGGCCATAAGGATGACCGATGGCTAAAACCCGATCGCCATCTTTCATTACACTGTACTCGCCTAGTTGTATCTCTGGCAAGCTCTCCGTAGAAGGAGCTTCTAAAAAAGCAAGGTCATGCTTACGATCCGTATACCAAACACGAGACAACACTTTATCAAAAGACTTTCCTGTAATTGTTACCTCAGCATTATCTGCTACCACATGATCATTGGTAACGATAAGATTAAACTCTTTAACATAAAAACCCGTTCCGGTTCCTGTACCGGTGGCAATTTGTATAATTGCGTTTTGGTATTTTTCAATAATTGCTTGTGTATCCATTTTCAAAGCTTTTATTCCTACGATGAAGAAAATAATTATTTGGGCTCCATATTAAGGAATTCAATTTCTGTTGTAAAAGTTTGATCGAAATTTATGAGGCTGTCAAATCGAAGGTTTTGTGTTTTAAAATCCATCAATGGATATTTTGTCTTCCATTTATCCTGAATGGATTTTATTTTTTCTATAATAATTGCTGGTTCAAATTCATTTTTTTCGGGCTTGTAGAGGCGTTGTTTAAAGCCTAATGCAGCAAAGTAATCGCTATAGTTTATCTGCATATAAAGTGTAAATAATTCGGTGATGGCACTTGGAAGACTATAGGAGTATTGACAATACGAGATACCATATTCCGTTACCTGGCAGCCAATGTGTGCATAGTTATTGTCTCTATACCAAATCATATTTTGGTTGGCGGCATGAATGGCATCGGTAACAACTTTAAAATTTTGTGGCGCTACAATAGAAAATGTATAGCGGGAGCGAAAGAGATGTTTAAAAACATCTTCCTTGGGATGGCTTTGTATTTCCCTAAAAGCAGCAATCATATCCCGGTTTTTTTCTATAGCAGCCCGCTCATCTTTCTTAAAATATACAGCGCCAATTTTTTCCAGCTCGCTAAGTAATTTACCTTCTGGCGCAATGAGAAAATCAATGCGGTAGGAAAGAGCAAGCAACATATAGGCAATGGCACCGGAAAACTTATCGGCATCCAGCGTCTCTATAAGGTCGAGAGTTTCCTTCAACCATTTTTGCAGGTATTCGTACTTTATTTCTTTTTCCTGCACGGATAAATCGGTGATATGTTCGCTATCCGTACTTTCCAGTATGGAGAAATCCTGTACCAGTAAATCATCTTGTTTATCCGCTTTTGTTGCCAGTTCTTTTAATCCATAATACAATTTACTGGGGCTGGCACCCTCCAGTGCCGTATCAAACCGCATACATAATCGGTCGTTGTCCATTGCAAATCGACTATAATACAAGCTGAAGTTCATTTCCAGCAAGCGACGCATCACCGGTACGGAGGCCTGCGGCATACGCGCCAGCGTTACTTCTGCCCGCAACCCTTTCTCATCATATTTTCCACGTACAATTTTAGATCCCTGAAAAAGGTCGAACTCTGCTGTGGTTCCTTTTTTCTCTATACGTACATTTTGTGCCGCGTCATCTCGCAGGTAATCGAAAAAAGCCGTAAGCCCATCATCATATTTTTTTTCTTTAAAAAGATTATCAGCATCTGTCCAGCGAGCTACTTTGGCTACAGACTTGTTGTTATCGGAATAGCGGCCAAAGTAAATATCGGGTTCAGGTGTCGCAGGCTTTTTTTTGCCCCAGCCAAATAACTTGTCGAGCATAGAGTAGTGGTTTGATAGGCGGAAAGATACAAAAGAAGCGAAATTTCCCAGTATTTCAGGATGAATGAACATTTAATCCACAGTACGCTGATTTTGACCACCATAATTTAAAAAAGTGTAGTTTCGCTGCACTCAAATTTGTCTATGAAGTTTATTGTATCTTCTTCTGCGTTATTAAAACAAATACAGCATATTTCCGGCGTTATTAATGCCAATACGGTGCTCCCTATATTGGAGGACTTCTTGTTTGAAATTGAAAAAAACAAACTGACAGTTGTCGCTACGGATCTGGAAACAGTTATGCGTATTCAGTTGGATATTGAGGCAAAGGATAGCGGTAAAGTATGTATCCCCGCAAAAATCCTGTTGGATTCGTTAAAAAATATCCCTGATCAGCCGTTGACTTTTACTATAGATAAAAACTATGGTGTTGAAATTACCAGCGATAATGGAAAGTATAAGGTGATGGGCGAAAACCCAGACAATTTTCCTAAAGAGCCAGCAGCCGATGATACTACTTCATTTACTTTACCGGCAACGGCCTTGGTAACGGCTATTAATAAAACATTGTTTGCGACCAGTTCTGACGATTTGCGTCCGGCGATGACCGGAGTTTATTTTGAACTGGATAAAAAACATATGCAGTGCGTAGCCACTGATGCACACCGGCTGGTACGCTACAAGCGTACGGATGTGAATTGTCCTAAAACGGATAGCTTCATCGTACCTCGTAAGCCATTAAACTTGCTTAAAGCGGCCATTCCATTTAATGATGATGAACTTACCATTAGCTATAACAGCAATCACTTTTTTGTAAAACATGGTACTACACAAATGAGCTGTCGGCTCATTGATGCCCGCTTCCCGGATTATAAAGTGGTAATACCCGCGGATAATCCTTATAGATTGACGGTGAACAAAGCAGATTTTCAAAGTGCTTTACGCCGGGTAAGTATTTTTAGTAATAAAAGTACCAACCAAGTAGCACTGACTATAAGTGGGAGTGAATTACAACTAACGGCACAGGATGTTGACTTCAGTTTTGAAGGCAATGAGCGAATGAAATGTCAGTATAACGGAGAAGACTTAATGATTGCCTTCAACGCCAAATTTCTGATAGAAATGCTTTCTGCCGCAGAGGGAGAAGATGTAAACATGGAGCTTTCTACACCTACAAAGGCAGGCCTTATCAAACCTACAGAGAAAGATGAAGCCGAAGAGTTGCTTATGCTGGTGATGCCGCTTATGTTAAATCAATAAAGAAAAACTCACTACGAACAACCATAAATAGATAAAGCCCCGAGAAATCGGGGCTTTTAATATACTTAACGACACCGTCGTTTATTTCAACTCTGCAACAACATTTACTTTCGCATTCTTGCTTATTTTTTTGTCATCTGCTGCTATTTCAAAGTCAGGAAGATGTACAAGGAAATCGGCTGTGGCGGTAAGCACGCCTTTGCTTACTTTGATTGTACCGGGAGTTTTAATTTCTTTCGTAATTTCTTTAATTGTTAAATCGCCAGTTACGTTTACAGTGTAAGTACCATCTTTCGTCAAATTTACTTTAGATAGATCATCGATTTTTCCTTTGAATGTAAATTTTGGATACTTATCTGAGTTTAAACGTCTTTCATTATTAAAATGTTCTTCTACTCTTTTATTTTCAAAAGCAAAATTTTTAACGGTAGCTTCAAATTGAATGGTGCCGGTTTTAGCATCGATGGCTGCAATAACTGTTTTATTTTCTGCTTTTGCTACAGGATCTTCGGGCGTAGAAGCATCAAAGCTTACTGTTGCGGAAGTGGTTTTCTTAGATTGAGCAAAAAGGCTTAAGCCAACTAATACAAAAGCAAAAAGAAACGTTGTTTTTTTCATTTGTTAATTTTTATTGTTTGTTGATTACTGCGTATTTAAATGAGATGGTTTCTGTTTCCATAATATCACTATATATACCTCCACTACAAATACCTTTTACAGATACGGTAGTACCGGGTGTAATGGTTTTTACATTTTCAACAGCGGCTTTACTAAAGTCAAAAATGATATAAGAACCGGTTGAATCAGCCATGGTAATGGTAGCTGTAGTGTCTGTGGTATTTATTTCTGTTGCCATACCCGTTATTGCGATTACTTTTCCGTTGTAGAGAGCATTGGCCGCACTGTCAGATGTAATAAATTCTGCGATAAAAGGCATCGCTTCAAAACTAAAGTCTGGAGTAAGAACAGCAGTATCTGCTATACCTTCATTCATTACCGTTTCTTTTAAGCTGGTAAATCCTACCCAGGTAATCACTAGCGGAGCTATAAAGAATAAAATCTTTAGGATCCATTTTTGCGACCAGGCAGAAAAAATCACACCAATGGCTCCAATGACTGCGAGATAAAAGCCGGGTTGCAGATTCGCAGGTATAGAAATAGTGGCGGTCAGGCTAGAAAGTTCTTTAGAAAATAAAAGATAAACAACGCTAAGGCCAAGGGTAATGCTGCCGGCAGCCATTGCAATCAATCCTGTATTTTTTTTACGGAGAGTAAAAACAAGCGTGAGTATTCCTGCGACGGGTATAATCCAGAAAAGGTGATTAAGCCAGGCATATTCCGGAAAGGGGTTGGCCAAGCCATAATTGGTTTCGGAAATGGAGAAAAAACGGCTAGTAGGAAAATCCATGCCTGCAATGCTGTCCGCATCCCATTTTACCCAGGGTAGAAAAAAAGCAGCAACAAGCAATATACTAGAGAGAAGTGCTATTGTTGTCTGGCCAAAGCCCTGTTTCTTAGAAACTGTCATAATTGATTATTTGACTCCAAACCTCTCCAAAACCTGTTAGCAAAAACACACAAATATACAGTGTTTAAACATTGAGCATAATTTCTACTGTTAAATCCATATAAAAACCGCTCCTATAAGGAGCGGTTTAATCGTTACTAACCCCGTTTTATTTATCAACTAACTTTGTAATTCTTTAATTTTTTCCCGGATTTTTCCCTCTATTTCTGTTGCGATTTCCGGATTATCTAATAAGAGTTGCTTTACGGAGTCACGTCCTTGGCCCAGCTTATCCGTGTTATAGCTAAACCAACTTCCGCTTTTTTGTACAATACCTAACTCTACGCCCATGTCAATGATCTCACCGGTTTTGGAAATACCTTGTCCAAAAATGATATCAAACTCAGCGGCCCGGAAAGGGGGTGCCACTTTGTTTTTAACGACTTTTACCTTTACCCGGTTGCCTATAGCCTCATCACCATCCTTTATTTGACTGCTCCGGCGAATATCCAGTCGCACAGATGCATAGAACTTCAGCGCATTACCTCCGGTAGTGGTTTCGGGGTTACCAAACATAATCCCGATTTTCTCCCTCAACTGATTGATGAATATACAGATGGTATTTGTCTTGGAAATGGTTGCAGTGAGTTTACGCAAAGCCTGGCTCATTAAGCGGGCATGCAATCCCATTTTGCTATCTCCCATTTCTCCTTCCAATTCACTTTTAGGTACCAGAGCCGCCACAGAGTCAATCACTACTACATCCAGCGCACCGGAAAGAATAAGCCGATCGGCAATTTCTAAAGCCTGCTCACCATAATCAGGCTGAGAAATTAAAAGATTATCTACATCAACACCCAGTTTTTGCGCATAGTTGCTGTCAAAAGCGTGCTCTGCATCTATAATAGCACACATGCCGCCTTTGCGTTGCGCTTCAGCTATTACATGCGTTGCGATAGTTGTTTTACCAGAAGATTCCGGGCCATAAATTTCAATAACTCTTCCCCTAGGAAGACCACCAATGCCCAGTGCTACATCCAGTCCGATGGAACCGGTAGAAATTACCTCTTGCTGGGTTTCTCCTTTCTCGTTCATCAACATGACGCTGCCTTTACCATAGTCTTTTTCAATTTTATCCATGGTAAGTTTTAGCGCCTTTAGTTTTTCGCTATTTGCGCCGGTTGTTTCTGTGTTTTTTTCTGCTTTTGCCATTTTCCAAAATTAAGCTTTACGCCGATCCTAATTAATAAACTTATAAACAACAAAACTAAAACATTTAGTAATATAATACTAATAATTTTTGTATTTAAAAGCTTTTACTAAACAAGCTCTTTGAAACTTTAGCGGGAACTAGGGCAAAATACCGTCGGCCCACACGCCGAGCAGCAGGGATACAAAGCCTACCAATAGACCGGCATAGATTTCTTTAGGTGTATGGTCTGATGTAATAAAACGGGAGGTAGCTACTAAACCCACAATTAAAAAAGTAATAGCGAGATAGGGAATATTATCTGTTGCCTGAGAAGCTGTAAAAAGTAGCATGAAAGCAAGCAAGATACCCATAGCAATGGTATGCAGGCTGATTTTCATATAGATATTAAACAAAAGTCCGATGGAGGAGGCAATAA
>CAZPPM010000075.1:0-15795 GCA_964588445.1 uncultured Citrobacter sp. | reverse complement strand
TCCCATATCTGTACAAGATGTACTAATGTATCTACCGCTTTTTGCATATCCTGTACGCTTACATGCTCCAGCTTTGAATGGATGGCTTGCATACCAGTAAAGATATTAGGACAGGGCAGACCCATAAAAGAAAGGCGGCTACCATCTGTACCCCCTCTTATGCTTTCCATTTTTACCGTAAGGCCGCTGCGCTCAATAGCTTCTTTTGCATAGGCCACCACCTGTGGATGTACATCCAGCACTTCCTTCATGTTACGGTATTGCTCCTTTGCCTTAAAAGAAAAAGAAGCTTGCGGGTACGAACGCAATGTCTCTTCCACCAACGTACGTAGAAAATCTTCTTTCTTTTTTAAACCCGGTGTTTCAAAGTCGCGAATAATAAAATCAATGACACATTTTTCCGCTATGCCCTCTATACGCACCGGATGAATAAAACCTCTTCTACCCTCTGTACTTTCCGGCGACAGCCTATCCTTAGGTAACGCATCCAGAATTTTTCCGGCAAGCTTCATCGCATTTACCATTTTATCTTTTGCATAGCCGGGGTGTGCTATCACGCCATGTATCACTACCTCTACTGCATCTGCACTAAACGTTTCATCTTCCAGACTTCCGGCTTCACCACCATCTAATGTATAGCCAAACTGTGCCCCCAGTTTTTCTAAATCCACTTTCTCTGTTCCTCTCCCCACTTCTTCATCAGGTGTAAATAAAATTTTTACCTCCCCGTGCTTTACCGTAGGATTATTAATAAGATAGTTAGCCATATCCATGATAATCGCTACACCCGATTTATCATCACTCGCGAGTAAGGTGGTGCCACTTGCCGTAATAATATCATCTCCTTTTTTTTGTAACAGGTATGGATAATCGTTCGCACTAAGTACTTGTGTTTTATCATCGGGCAGTACAATATCCTGCCCCTGATAGTTTGTATGTACAATAGGCTTTATTCCCGTACCGCTACAATCAGGCGCTGTATCTACATGCGAGCAAAAACATATCACCGGTACTTTTTTATCGGTATTGGAAGGAATGGTAGCATACACATACCCCCACTCATCCATGTGGGCATCTGCAAGACCTATCGCTTGTAATTCCTCCGCCAATAATTTACTTAAATCCTTTTGCTTAGCGCTGGAAGGAAAGCTTGTCGCTTGCGGATCACTTTGCGTATCTATCTGTACATAACGTAAAAACCTCTCTGCAACTGTATATTGATAATCAGACATGAACTTCTTTTTTGGGGCATCGAATATACGCTAAAAAAAATGGTTTAAGACCGCTCTTAAACCATTTAACAATTTTACCGTTTTATATCACTTACGGCATAATGATTAACGGGCTTCCGCCAGCTATCTCTACCAACTCCAAATCAAATATTAAATCCTTACCCGCCAGCGGATGATTAGCATCTAATATTACAATATCTTCTTTTATTTCTTTGATCACAACCTGGTGCTGATTGCCCTGTTGATCACTTACTGCCAATGCCATTCCTACTTCAATGTCCATATCTTTAGGAAAACGCTCTTTAGGCATATCAATCAACATGTCAGGATTTAGGGGACCATATGCCTCCATAAAAGGAATATGAATCGTCTTTTTTTCTCCTACATTCATTCCTGTAACGCCGTCATCAAAACCTTTGATCACCATCCCTGCGCCTATTTCAAATTCCAGCGGATCACGTCCTTCTGATTTGTCAAATGTTTCGCCATTAGTTAGCTTGCCGTGGTAATGCACTTTTACCTTATCGCCACTTTTTGCCTGTGCCATAGTTGTTTTTTGTTTTAAGATGGCTGCAATTTAATCTATTTATCGGAATGCGGGATCTTGCGGGTCTAAACATCTTAATCAATCGACAATTTTGTTGTATTTTGAAACCCTTTTATTGGTATAAAAAACTTTTACACATCCTGCAACTTGCCGCCATCTCAGCACAGGTGTATAGCCATCGGCAGGGTAATAAATTTGAAAAAATGAAATGGTTTTTTGTTGTCAGCTTACTATTCTCTGCCTGTCATGCACAAACGATAAACCAGCCGACAACTTCGGCTGCTACAAGAAGTATACAACCAGCCGCCGAACGTATAGCGACTTATTTGCCCTTACTCAAAGGTAAAAAAGTAGGGATTTTTGCCAATCAAACCTCTATGGTAGGCAGCTCGCATCTCGTTGACACCTTGCGCAAGCTGGGTGTTACTATCACCGCTATTTTTGGTCCCGAGCATGGTTTTAGAGGTACAGCCGATGCCGGTGAAAAAGTAGGCAACTATGTAGACGAAGCAACTGGCATTCCCGTTATTTCGTTATATGGTGCTAAAAGAAAGCCGTCTAAAGAAGATTTTGCAAACGTAGATCTGTTGCTTTTTGATATACAAGATGTGGGTGTACGCTTTTACACCTATATCTCTTCTCTCGAGGAATTTATGGAAGCAGCTTTTGAACATAAAAAGCCCTTACTCCTCCTCGATCGGCCCAACCCCAATGGACATTATGTAGACGGCCCGGTATTAGATAAAAAATACAAATCATTTGTAGGGATGCAGCCAGTACCTGTTGTGTATGGCATGACTATAGCAGAATATGCACAAATGCTCATTGGAGAAAACTGGCTATCGCCCCAAGCGAATGAATACACAGCTTATTTTAAAAATGTAGACCAGCATACAGCGGATACACCTTTTCACTTTCTAATAATTAAAAATGCTAACTACTCCCATCGTTCAAAATATATCTTACCGGTAAAACCTTCTCCTAACCTTCCTAACATTCAATCTATTTATCTATACCCTTCCACTTGCTTTTTTGAAGGAACGGTTTTAAGCGAAGGCCGCGGTACCGATAAACCCTTCCAGGTATTTGGTCATCCTTCCTTACCTAAAAACTTATATGCCTTTACACCCAATCCGAATGCCGGTGCTAAAAGCTCAAAAAATTATGGGAAAGTAAATTATGGCTGGGATCTAAGCGGAACGGAAGAAGAAGTAACCGCTGAAGTAAACAATCAACTTCAATTAAAATGGTTGTTGGAAGCGTATCGTCTTTTCCCGGATAAAAGCAAGTTTTTTATTCTTCCCAAATCGGGAAAAATGGAAGAGTCTTTCTTTAATAAACTTGCCGGCAACAATGCGCTATGGCAACAAATGAAAGCGGGAAAAAGTGAGAAAGAAATCAGAAAAAGCTGGGAACCGGCATTGAACCAGTTTAAAGAAATCAGGAAAAAATATTTACTGTATGAAGATTTTTAACAAATAGAAAAGTATCTTTTCTCCAAAAACCAAAACCTTATAATGAAAGTCATAATTTCCATCCTTATCATTCTTACTTTACATAGTTGTACTTCATCTAAAATTATTCCTATCTCTGGTACTTATGCAGAAACACCTTATGTTATTACTACAAACTCAAGCTTTGACTCAGTTTGGGATAAACTTATTGATTTATTTGCCCAAAAAGGACTTCCTATAAAAATCATCGATAGATCAAGCGGACTAGTAATCTCAGATCAGAGTATACTACCTGCCACATTCGAGCTAAAGACAGGTGGCTTAAAAGACCCTTCCGCATTCATTGTCCTGCCCAAATACTACAATTCAGGAGCAAAAAAAACTTATACTATTGCAGGATTATCAAACGTTACTGGCGAGTGGAATGTTAGAATAAAAACGGCCGGTCAAGGCACGACTATAAATGTAAACATTGTAAATCTAAAATATTTTGAGCCGAGTATCTATACTAAATTAAGTAAAGAAGTACTTGTAAGCTCCTTCAAATCTACCGGAGTTTTTGAAAATATAATTTCAGAGCTTATTAAGTAAAAAAAATATTAGAAAGCCCCTCATACAGATTCTCTATATCATTTGCATCTGTGAGGCAAGGCGCACTAATGCCGCTACATTTCTTGCATCAAACTTCGTAAGCAAATTTTTACGGTGTGTGTCCACTGTGGTAACGCTTATAAACAATCGATCGGCTATTTCATTATTGGTTAATCCTTCCGCTATCAACTCCAGCACTTCTTTTTCTCTGCGTGTAAGCACAATGGCAGTGGCAATCTTTTTTTGCAATGTCTTGGCTACATCATCACTTAGGTATTGCTTCCCTTTCATTACTGTATAGATAGCTTCCATCAATTCCTCCTGTGTAGCATTTTTTAACACATACCCGGAAGCACCGTTATCTATCATTTTTGCAATAAAGCTTTGCTGGTTAAACGTACTAAGACCAATGATAAAAACTGTAGGGAATTTTTCTTTTACCTCTTTGCATAAATCTATTCCGCTTTTATCCGGCAGATTGATGTCCATGAAAATAATATCCGGTTGCCGATTATGCAGAAAAGCCATACAGGAAGATGCATTGGTAGCATGTCCTACCCATTCAATACCCTTTTCCTTACTTAGCAAGGAATGAATACCTTCAATGACCATGTAGTGGTCGTCTACAATAAAAACCTGAGTGGCCATTATACTGCTATTTCAATAAACACGGAAGTTCCTTTTCCTTTATCAGACTGAATATCTAATTTACCTTGTAAAAAATCCACCCTATTCTTTATATTTTCCCATCCTATTCCTTTTTGTTTTTGCAATATTGCTGTATCAAAGCCTTTACCGTCATCTTCTACGGTTAATGTAATTTGCTCTCCTACTTTCGTTAGTTGTACAATAGCCTGCTGTGCCGAAGCATGTTTGATTGTATTATTAATCAGCTCTTGTATAATACGATAAATAGTAATAGCCGTAGTTTGCTCTAAAGGCGCATTTTCTATGCCGATACTCTGATAAGTTACCTTCAACGCACCACTTTGATTTATATCATTACAGTAATCACTCAAGGCTGTATTCAACCCAAACTTTACTAATGCCTCTGGCATCATATTATGGGCCACCCGGCGCATTTCTTTTATAGAACTATCAAGCATATCCATGCTGCGTTCAAAAGCATGTGCATTCTCCGGTGTAAGAATAAGATTTCCTTTCATAGTATTAAATGAATATTTTATTCCTGATAACATCCCCCCCAGTCCGTCATGCAAATCTTTAGCCAAGCGTGTACGTTCCTGCTCCTCTCCTTTTAAAACAGCTTCGGTGGCCATGAGCTGCTTTTCTTTTTCCAGATCATCTATTTTAACCTGCTGTAATTTTTGCCGATGGCGATAGTTCCGATACGAGAGGAGTATGATAAGCAATAGAGCTATAGCACTTCCTATCAATATGTAATTGAGTGTGTTTTTTTGGCGAATGGACAATTCCTGAATTTGTTTTTCATCCTTCAACATTTTAATCTCATTATCTTTTGCCTGCACTTTAAACCGCGTTTCCATCATAGCGATTTTTTCCTTAAACTCGTTGGACGAAATAATATCCGCCAATTTCAGCTTTTCATTTAAATAGTTATTGGCTGTTTTGAAATCCATTTTCAGCTCATACCAACGGGCATAATGAGTAAATGCATGTAATCGTCCAAATGCAAATCCATGTTTATTGGATAAGTAGGACAATGTATCAATATATGCTTTCGCTTCAGAAAACCGGCCCGCAGCCAATAAAGCCCGGCAAAGAGGATTTAAAATGTTGGCTTGTCTGTAAACATCTTCAGCCTCTCCGGCAATTTGATAGGTTTTAATATAATCTATAATTGCATTATTATACTGTTTAGCACCTTGTGCAATATCTCCTCTATTTTGGTAAAAAAGAAAAGAAGAGTACGCATCATTCGCCTCAAGGACTAATGGTTCTACTTGCTTTAAAAGAATAGTAGCCGAATCATACATCTCCTGATTAATATACCACGTGATAAAGCCCACCATTCTTCGTGCAATTGTGGCATTATTGCCATATTTTCTCGCTGACGCTACGCCTTTTTCAAAATACTCTCTTGCCTTGTAAGGCAATAACATGTTTTCATAAACGATAGCCATTCCGTTATATACACCATCAAGATTTTGAGGCCTGTACTTTTCCAACAAACTACTCGCTTTTTCATAATGGTAAATAGCTTCGTCGTAAGCACCTATTTTATAATAGTCACCTCCTACGTTATGATGCAAATAAGCAACATTAATTAAACCTTGAACAGTTGTATCGCCTTCAGATATTGCAAATGCAGAATCAGCGTATAAAAAAGAGGTAGCAAAATCTCCTCTGTCTGCATAATACGTTTGCCCTGTGATATAACCGCTTTGCAAACCCATTTTATAACCAATCTCCTTACTAATACTTATTTCTTCCTGCAACAATGGAAGCAACTGAGAAGTGTTTTCATTAACCGCCGCACTTACATAGTTCACAATAAGCTCCACCCGATGCGTATCCCTCGCCGGGTGATTGGCCAGCAACAATTTAATACTATCGAGTTTTTTTGTTTGTGCCAAACCTTGCAACCCGATCAAAAGCAATAATACAATGAGCACACTTTTTCGCATAGACAACAAATAAAGTTTAAGGGCATTTGACTTCAACTCCCTCTTTTCCATGATTTTTAAAGCTACAAATAATCTCCTGCTTTTAAGGAATTAGCAAATCTCCCTTCCAGACGCAGCTTTAGCTTCTACTTTAAATCATCAACCCTACTCGTAATTATGAAAAATGAAATCCCCCCTGACTCTTGGAAGAAGGCCGTGAAAACGGAAGACGTAACAAAAGAAGAGCAGGGTGAAATGAGGCAATTGATGAGCGAAATAATGCTGAAGCGATTGGAGCTAAATGGCGGAGCAGCCAATTATCCTGTATTTGCAAGTAGCAAAAAACTGATACCGGCTAAGGATATTACCCGTATCGCCATAAAAAAAGCCTACCCGGAAATGATTGAACGTTTCAAGAAAAAATCAGGTTGACGACCGAAGAGTTGCAAAAAAGGATACCCAGATTTTACACTTTCAATCCTTTTTTAAAATCCCATTTTTACAGGATAGCCTTTTCTACCTTTTCGGATAAACTTTATGCATTATTATAAAGCTTATGAAAAGAATTGTTTTTCTTTTTTGTATCGGATTGGCATCCCTACATGTATTTGCCCAAAAACAAACTTACGATGTAGTCTCATACACCCTTCCCAAGGATTGGCAACAACAACAAATTGATGGCGGTCTTCAACTTTCCATAACCGATAACAAAACGAGAGGATATGCTTTAGCCCTTATAACAAGTGTGACAGCTTCAACTGCATCTGCTATTGAAAATTTTACCAACCATTGGAACATCCTGGTAAAAGGATCGGTAACAGTAAATAGTGAGCCTACCATAACCGACTCCGCAAAAGAAAATGGATGGGATATTATTTCCGGTAATGCCAATTATACAGATGGAAGTAATACCGGAATGGCAACACTAATAACCGCTACCGCAAATGGCCAAACCGTGAGTACGATAGTAATGACCAACACAAAGCAATTCCAAGCTGATTTGCTCACTTTTCTCAACTCTCTGGAATTAGCAAAGCCATCTCAAGCGCCATCAAGCAATAGCGCAAATACTACTAGCTCAAACAAAAAAGACATTGCAGGCTTATGGGTTTTTTATAATACAGAATCAGGAGGAGTTATCAATGGTATTCACCAATTAACAGGTGGATATATGAGAAGGGAATACTTATTTAATGCTGATGGCACTTACATATTCAGAGCCAAAGACTGGATGGTTTATGTAAAAGACATCTTGTTTATTTATGAAACCGGCACTTATACAGTTACTGGCAATCAAATTATCATTACACCAAGCAAAGGAAGTGGGGAATGGTGGAGCAAATCGGCAAGTAACAGAACCAGCGAGTGGGGAAAACTCGTAAGATCTTCCACAGATTATAAACTAGAGAAAGCAACTTACACATTTGAACTAACTCGTTATGCAGGCAATCAGGAAGAAACTCTTTTCCTTCGATCTGAAAAACCTACCGCTCGTGATGGTAAAGATGGCGACAATAAAGGGATTCAGGAGTTTCGCTATACATCAAGAGATATAAACAATTCACTAATCGACAATCCGCCGGGATTCAAAACCTGGACAGCAACTAATTCGCCCGCAAAAAATAGTACAGTACAACAAAACAACACTTCTATATCGTCCGCAGACAATGTTCTTGCCGGGAAAATATGGGAAGCAAAATCAGCTGAAAAATTTATTAATGGCACGCTGCAAGGCTATAACACCGGTGGTTATTTCGTATATCAATACAAGTTCAATACCGATGACACTTATCAATTCATTTATATTGGCGCTTCCGCTTACATACAGCCCAATTTGCTGCAGTATGAAACGGGAACTTATTCTGTAAGCGGCAATGCGTTAACCATAGTCCCTACTAGCGGCTCCAACGAAGAGTGGAGTGTTATTGGCGGCCCTATTAATCTTGCCGGGATGAGTGATGTAAGTATTGGAAAGATTAAGCACAACTGGGGACAAAAGATTAAAACAGAAAAAAGGACATTAGAGAAAATCACTTATACCATCAGCACCGAATACTGGGCTGGCAATAATGCCAATGCCTTAAAATTAGAATGGAATGGAGAAAAAACTATTCGGGAAGGAAAAGGCAATTTTACCTTTTACCTTGAAACAGCCGGAAATAAATCGGCAATACTGCCTTCAATGTTTCAAGTAACAAATAAAGAAAAAACTGAACCCAATAAAAACAAATCACCCGTAAATACAAACAACAGCATTGACTTTGCAGGCACTTGGATTAGCCGCAGCAGCAATAATAAATTGGGAACAACGGGGTATATAGAAAACGAATACATTTTTAATAACGATGGCTCATACAATTTTTACTCCAAAACTTTTAGCCAATCTGTACGCAACCTGATATTGATAAAAGAGAAAGGAACATTTACCGTTTCCGGAAAACTATTAACACTTAAACCTGCATCAAGCACTACCGAAGGATGGAGTAAAAAAAATGGCATTGATGAGTTTGGAAAATTGCTTTCTTCTAAAAAAAACAATTTAGAACAAGCCCGTTACCAGTTTACTAAATATTATTTTGAAGGCATACAGGAATGGAATCTCGTTTTGCAAGCCAATGCCCCTACAAAGAGAGATGGTCCGTTTAGTGCTAACACCACTTTCAATAAAGCCTGGTATTATGCACAATCATCAGCCAACAAGCCTTCCATCAAATTACCCTAAAGTTCTTTCTACCAATGAAATTTTCTTTAACCCTATTGCCCGCTCTGCTTTTATTGAATGTGAACATTGCGGCACAAAGCACCAACCCTACAAGCCAGAAAGAAATGCAGGAAAAGCTTAAGGAAGTTCAAAAAGAAATAGACAAGTTGACGCCTGAGCAAAAAAAGATGATGGAACAAATGGGCATTCAATTGCCTACAGCATCCAGCAATTCTGTTCTTAATTCCAAAAATACAAGTGCAGTAACCAACTCTATGGAAAAAGAGTTTGGCTTGGTACCACAAAAAGACCTGGCACGCATCAACAGCATTTCAAAAACACTACTCACCAATACTACACTTCCCACTTTTATAAAATCAGTTATTCAGCAAGTATCTGCCAAATTAGAAGCAAGCCATAAAGCTACAGCCACACTTATGTACAAAGAGCTAAAGGCAAAAGGATATGCACCAATAGCTATTGGTAATACCGCCGCTTCTTTATGGATAATTGGCCATAATCAAATGGCCTTATGCCTGATGGGTAAAGCCCTTGAAGAGGAACCAAGCAATTCAGAAAACCTGAATAACTACGCAGCTATGCTTTCACTGACGGGGGGCGAACAACTGGCCATCCCTATTTTACTAAAACTAAATACCGATTATCCCGAAAATTATTCCATACTCAACAACCTGGGACAAGCCTGGTATCGATTAGGGGAGCTGACTAAAGCTGACAAACTTTTTGATTCCGTTTTAGCCATTGCACCTTACCATGTTCAAGCCAATATGAGCAAAGCCAATATCGCTGAAAATAAAGGCGACCCGCAAAAAGCAATCGGCTTGGTAAGAAATGCCGCCCGTAACAGCCTTTCAGCTGACGTGCATAACCGTTTACGAAAATTGGGGTATAAGTTAACGATGAAAGACCTTACTTACCCCTTTAAGCCCGATACGGATCCATTGGGATTGCATCAGTTTAAACATCCCGATTTCCCCAAAAAAGCAAGTGAAGAAGCCATTCTAAAAACCGCCTGGGAAGATTATCATAAAGACATAACTGAAAAGTCGATTCAGTTAATGCAACAACGTAATAAGCTTATCTCAATATCAAGCAGGGAAGAAATAGAAAAGAAACAACAACAGGCTATTGATGCGCTAAAAGGCATTTCATCAGCCGAAACCTCCAATGGCCTGGAAATGCCTTTCAGGGCAAGAGCACAAGCCGCATTGAATATATTGTCGGCCGATAAAAGTCGAAAACTGCATATAGATAACAGCAAAAAAGAAATAGCAACATTAAAAAAAGCTAACGAGCCGATCTTAAAAGAGTATAAAACAAAATTCGATAAACTCGACAGAGAACATGCCTTACAGATGGGAGAAGGCGAAGCCAATAAAAGTTTTTGTACCAAATTCATTACCCTTTCTGAAGAATATTTTAAAAAAATGCCTAACACCCAATTAGAAAAATCGTATAATAAAAGTCTGGCACAATTGAGAAGAAATATTGAAGAAGAACTTTTCTGGAAGCAGTTTACATTATCTACAAAAGAATTTGAGTTGGAAGTAGTTAATCAGCAAATCAATTGGCTCTCTGCTCTTGCCGCTGTTAATTATGAAGGCATTGGCCTAGGACAAAAAGAATGCCTTGAAATAACAGCGGCTACTTTCGGAAAACTTCCTGATTTTGATGAAACACATTGCCAGGCACACAGCATCCTAAATTTATTTTTTGGTAGCATAGAATTTAATTGTACTGAAATGAAAACAAAACTATCCATCGGCAATGTGGAACTGGGTATGAAACAGGATATGCACAAGGCCGATTTTTTTGATTCCTATAAAAGTTTTACAGCAGAAGTAAGTGCAGGAAAAAGTATCAAAGGTCCTCTTGGCTCCAAAGTAGGTGCTGAAGTAAAGCTAGGTATAGAAGTTGGCAGAAATGGAGTACAAGATATTTGGTTGGGAGGTGAGATAAGCGGTGGTTTTGATTGCGAAGTGGGCGGCGACAAAAAAAGCAACAACAACCCGGAAGGATTTAAGAGAAGCTTAAAAGGAAAATTAGCAGGCGAAATCCATTTCACCAATGACAAAGGCAGTATTAGCATCAACAGCAGTGGCAAAATTGATGCAGGTAGTAAAGTATCATTTAACGATATTAAAAAAGTAAACTAAATCCTAAAAGCAATGCGCAACATACTCACTCTATTTATAACTGCCATTACCTTTATTCAATCCACTAGAGCACAAGGCTCATTGGGGCAATCTTGCAACAATGAAGATGATGCTGCTACTATGCCGGGCAGGTATCATACGGCTGCACAATATCCATGGCCGTCTGCAAGAGCGGAGTATTTCAAAGACTTGCTTGCTACAGACCGGCCTACGGCAAAAGGGGTATGCGAGCAAATTGAAAAACTAGAACAAAATAGCCGCAATAGCATGGCACCAACAGGGGGAAGCTTGGAAAACACTTTCACAGCTTATGGCTATAAGTTTTACAATAATAAAAAAATGGCAGCTTATGGAACTGTATCGGCCTTGTATAAATGGAACTGTTATAAAAATAAAATAACTCGTAACACAGAGTTCAGTACGGTATTGCGTGTTTTTGTAAACAGAATACCATTTAATGAATGGGAACGCAACGCTCCCATTCGCATGGCTTTCCCTAACCCAGATTATAAATATTTTTACAAAGACTGGAAAAACAAGAAACCTGGTGTAGATGCAGATGCAATAGAGTTATTTAATTACATCTCTTACAATGAAAATGCATCTAAGGAACTTTTGCAAGCCATCAATACCGGCAACGATTATTGGCAAAATATTCCTGAAAAAGAAATAAAACCCAATTCCTTCGATCATATTTACCGCTACTGGTTTATAAAAAAAAGCGAAAAGCCTCTATTGGTAGAGGTAACCAGAAAAGAATATTTGGAAAGCTTATTAGCCTATTTTGAAAGGGAAAAATTACACCTGACGGAAAAAACGCAGAAACTATATGATAACGAAAAAAAATATTATGAGAACTGGCAATCGGTTATAGAAAATAAAAAACAAAGAGTACTAAGTGCATTGAAAGACAACGAGACAGAATGGCTATCTAAACCAGCTATTGTAAATCGAGATGAAGATATATATCAGAATCAGAAAGAAAAATTGCCGGAGTACATTTCTGATTTTACATTTAGAAAATTTTATGATAACGAAGGAAAAGCACAAAGGTTATATAAAATGAATCCTGCTTATTTTTCAGGAAATGTTCAAAAACCTGGAGACCCCGCCTTCATCGTGCTCTCATTACGCTATGTATCAAAACCAGCACATCTTAAACTGATGAATAACTTTACAAAGAACTTAAACAGAGCCGCCTGGCAAAAATTATTAAAATAATTTCGTTTGAAGAGTTGTACATACTCAATTTAATTTTTTTAGCAAATACTGACCTAACTATAATGAACTTCCGTAAGTTTTACAACCTTTCTCTTTCCTTATAGCAATGCGACAAGCGGCAAGAAAAACCGGATATATATTGGCAATGTAAAACCTTTTAGTTGTCGCATACTGGCCAAAAATCCCTTTTTTACAGGATATAACACTTCTCTGCTTCGACCGATTTTTACGAAGACAGTCCTTGTAGTAAAAATCAAACTCCAGATGCAACTCTCTGAAGCCAGTTTATATTAACAACTATTTCTTCAACAATAACTCTACCTATCAATCAATGAAAAAGTATATCCATCTTTACGCATTGCTAGTACCCGCCTTATTACTTATCGCCTGGAAAGGTGTACATGATATTATTGCCCAGCTAGGAATAGAAGAAAAAAATGCTCGTACACATATTCTGCAAAATTTCATTGGCGACTTTGCTGTTACTGGTGAGATAGAAGAAGATCATGGCGGGAATACAGAAAATAATATAGATGCACAGCTATCTTCTTTTAAAATTCCTTATACGCGCCTACTCCCAACCATTATCAAAGGGGATAAAGTAGCCTCTGCTAAAGCACTTTGCAATTATGTAAAAGACTATGTAAACAGTGAGGAATTTCAAGAAGATTATGCAACACGGAAAGAAAAAGCAAAACCTACCAGCGAGCCCTGGCGTCCCGATGCCGCTACCATACAATCACAAGAGCAGTCAATAAAAAGCGCTGAAAAAGATATCGCGAAAGCAAAAGCCAGCAAACAAGTACCTGAAAGCACCCTTGCGATGACGGAAGCCGCCATCCAACAGCAAAAAAAACAAGTAGAAGCGTGGAAAGATCCTACACCTAACAAAACCAAATGGGAGAAATTATATCCCACCGATCCGGCTATTGCTATTAAAGCAAGGCTACAGGAATATTTACAATTAGTCGCTACTGTTGATTTTAATGCAACACTTACCTCCGGCGGTACTAAAAGAAAATTTGTCAATCCTGAATACGAGAAAAAAAGCCTGAAATGGAAAGCTATTTACCGGGCAGGCAAAGAGGTAAATGAAGCAGTTACCGCTTTTGTAAAAGACTGGTTAAAGGGAGATATTATTAGCAAAGAAAAAATAAAAATGCCACTGGCAACTGCACAAGAAAAGAATGGAAGCAACACCTTAAATAAAGTAAAAAAAGACGACGCAGAAAAGCAGACTGATTCTCCTGTAGAAGATGACATCAAGAAGGAGAAAAAATCTTTACTGAAAAAGTTGAAGGAGAAAGTTGTTAACTAAAATTTCTTTTGGGAGGGCTGCATTTTACAAGTAGCTATTTCAATCTTAAAGCATGAAAAATAAATTGTTTTTACTTTTCTTTCTTGCCAGCTTACAAGCCTGTGCGCAAAAAGAAAGCTTCGACATTGTAAGCTATACAGTACCTAAAAACTGGGCAAAATCAAAAAACGAGTCATCCCTTACATTTAGCAAAGAAAAAGGTGGCCAGTTTTGTATGCTTACTATTTACAAATCAATTGAAGCCACCGAAGATGCACAACAAAACTTTGATTTAGCCTGGCAAAGCCTCGTACAGGAAAACCTCGGCATTACCGCTTTAGCAACTATACAGCAGGGCAGTAATGATAAAGGCTGGGAAACTAAAACAGGCAGTGTTGCCTTTGAAAAAGAAGGCGTGAGCGGTACAGCTATCCTTATTAGTAGCACGCACCAAACAAAACTCATTAACATTCTCTGCCTCACCAATACCCCTGTTTTCCAAAAAGAAATGGAAAAGTTTTTACAGTCAGTTACTTTAAAGAAAACCACAACCACTGTGGCAAAGCCATTGGAAACGAATATTGCGGAACAAAGCAATTCGAAAGAAAAAGCAGAGATATGGTGGTACATACGGTATATACCCAACGATTTTTATGACGCTACAAAAGGCACCAGAGTTATCACCGATTACTACGTTGTATATCCTAATGGAGATTATTATCCTGACATGCCGTTAACCGGATTGAACAACTTTAGCAAAGCCACTCATAATAATGATTCGTGGGGGAAGTTTACTATGGCAAATGGAAAAGGATCGTTCAAAAACAAATATGATGAAATCAAGATAGAAAAAGTCTCAGCGAATGAATTAAAAAGAGTCGGCTATACACATAGCTTTCATAAATGTGTTCCCGTAGATGGACTAAAACTTGAAGGAACCTGGGGGCCTTATCCCAATTGGAGTAAAGAAGCACATTATTCTGAACCCGGCTGCAAAAGGCTTATAAGTTTTAAAAAAGACGGAACATTTACAGACAGAGGCGCATTTGTAAGCAATACCAACAATCCTAACGAGCATCCCGATCGTGCGCCCGGAAACGGAACTTATAGTATTTCAAACTACACACTTACGCTAAACTATGCAGATGGCAGAACAATACATAAAGCATTTGTTGGAGGAACAAAAGACCCCGCAAAAGATGACGAAGTAATTTATATTGCCACCACCCCTCTCAATAAAAAATAGGCCGCTACCTATTCTTTTCAACTACATAATTTTTATTTACCCAGCCATAGTGCTGCGATCATCTGTGTTGCGCCCGCCTACCGGTAGGCAAGTCTCACTCTTCAACTATTGTACATACCCCAACAAAAAAATCCTCTTTTTACAGGATTGGGATAGCCCGTTTATATTTTCATCTTTATCAAGTTAAAAACAACAACATGAAACATATTCTATTCTCAATATGCTTATTAAGCAACATAACCATATTTGCCCAGCTTAGATCAAACAGAGTAAATTCAACAGAAAGTATTCCTGCAAAGCCACAAGTAGTTATACCCAACAAAACAGTCATTACGTCTACCTTACCTGTTAAACCAAACTATACAGAAGGGAAAGATTTAATTATTAAAATCGACCGCATTGATGACAAGTCAACTATTGACTTAAACCAATATACGGTCAATTATACAGTTACAAACTGGGGAACACAGGATCTAAATTTGGGATATTACATAACAGTAGTCGGCACATTTAAAAATAATGACGGTAGTTATTTTTGCCCCGGCGGCGAAAAGGCATTGCCACAAGACCAGAATAGAACCTTGCGATCCGGAGAAACTATTTCCGGAACGATGGATATAACTGCACCAAAACTTAAAACAAATGTTACGTATAAATATGTACTTGAAATTGATGGAAAAAAACATATTACAGAAGGCAACGAAGCAAATAATACTGCAGAAACCTTAATCACGGGAAGAG
>CAZPPM010000074.1:0-15992 GCA_964588445.1 uncultured Citrobacter sp. | reverse complement strand
AAATTATCGAATTATTTTTATTATTTATTGTTTTTCAATAAATATTTACTGATATTTGCATAGTGTTTAAAACAATATACTCATGCAAATTAGCGCAAAACAAATCCTAAATATAATACATGTGGTAGCATGGATAATCTTTGTGGGTTTATGTATAGAGGCCGGTGGTATACTATCTAATTCTTTTCTTACACTCATTAACAGCCCGATGGCAGCAAAGAGTTTTTGGGGAGGAGGTAACCTGTCCGCTCTACTTGCTCACGATAAAGGCTATTTTATGGTCATCACTTTACTCATGTCAACTGTGGCCGTATTCAAAGCGATTATCTTTTACCAGATAATAAAAATTTTGCACGACAAAAAACTGGACATGTCTCAACCTTTTAATAAGGAAGTGAACCGCTTTATTCTATTGGTTGCTTATCTGGCTTTGGGAACGGGATTGTTTTCCCGAGGGGCAGTAAAGTACAGTGAGTGGCTGGCGAAGCAGGGTGTAGCAATGCCCGACACTCAGACGTTAGGTATAGGAGGAGCCGATGTGTGGTTGTTTATGGGAGTTACACTTTTTGTGATAACGCATATTTTTAAAAGAGGAGTAGAGCTACAAACTGAAAACGAATTAACCGTATAGCTTATGCCAATAATTGTAAACCTGGACGTAATGATGGCCAAGCGTAAAATGTCGTTAAACGAATTGTCCGATAAAGTGGGATTGACCTTGGCCAATTTATCCATACTTAAAACGGGCAAGGCAAAGGCGGTACGCTTTAGTACGCTGGAAGCCATTTGCAAAGTATTAGATTGTCAGCCCGGTGATATTTTAGTATACACAAATGAGTAACGCTAATCACATCGCGTTTCTGTATAAGAATAAATAATTTTTTAGCCAATGCTATCATTGAAATATCTATGCTTATTGGTGTTGCTTTTTATCCATGATGTACATTCCATAGCCACTACAGAACCTTTTACGGCAAAAGTGGTGGGTGTGCAGGATGGCGACACCATAAAAGTGTTGAAGGATAAAAAGATCTTTGTTGTAAGATTAGCTGATATTGATTGCCCTGAAAAAAAGCAACCTTTTGGTAACGTGGCGAAAAAATTCACTTCTGATTTTTGTTTTGGTAAAGAAGTAATCATCCAGCCTACTCGCAAACCGGATCGCTATAAACGCATTATCGCCATTGTGCGGGTGGATTCAATTTCATTGAATCAGGAATTGATAAAAAATGGATTAGCCTGGCATTTTATCCAATATTCAAAAGATAGTTTACTGGCAGCACTGGAGAAGCAGGCAAGAGCAAGTAAGCAGGGGCTTTGGAAAGATAAAAGCCCTACACCACCTTGGGAATGGCGCCAACACAAGAAAATGACAGTTCAATCTGTGTATCCTTTTGTAATGATACCCGTACTTTTTTTTCCTACTCTACATTTTAATAACAAAACTTCATAGGGTAAATGCAACGATAAAAGAATAAGGTTTGTCAGGTGTAGTGTTGTAACTATTATTTCTTTTGTAATTGATGGCTATGAAACTAAAAACACTGTTTGTGTTATGTGTTGCTGTTATCGGTTTTGCATCTTGTAGCAAATCTGAGATTGAATATAAAAATGATTTTGCTAAAAGCCATAGCGCCTGGATGGCTTTTAAAGCAGCTAATAATGACTCGTATCGTTTTGTTGTAACAGGTAGTTCTTGGGCAGGATACTCCTGGGAAACTACGCTTACCGTAGTAAATGGAATTACAATAGAGCGAAAATTTAAGTATACCCGCTTCTATAATATGCCTATGCCGCAAGGCGGGTGGACAGCGCAGGCAAGACAAGAATTACTCGATGCAATAAATATTACCGAGGCCGAATTTCAACAAAGTACAGGACAAACAGTAGAGGCGACTTTACAGTGGACAGAAACGGGTGCAATGGTCGGCACCCGCGGGCAAACATCTGCTACTTCTTTTTTAACACTAGATGAAATATATAAACAGGCACAAAACGATTGGTTACAAAAACGATCAAACGCATCTACCTATTTTGAAAAAGACAATAACGGAATGATTTCTACCTGCGGTTATGTTGAGCATAACTGTGCTGACGATTGTTTTATTGGTATATATATTTCAAGGATTGAAGCACTGTAAATTTTACCTACATTAACCATTGCAAGGACGGCATCTAGCTTATTGATAAATACCAGCTATAAACTTAGTGAAGACGCTATTCCTTTATCGGAAAATGGATGGTATCTTCACTTTTTTAGCAGATTTCTACATGTCCACCGATACACTTACTTATTTATCCGATTCTCATGAGTTCGGAGCTTTTTTTTCAAAAATAAAATGGCAGTTGACGCCAGAGGGCTTATTGCGTGCTACTAAAAAAGGTAGTCAGCTTTATCCTTATTCAACTATTGATTATGTTAGGTTGCAATTTCATATAGGAGGGCGTACTACACCCAGTAGGTATTGTTGTTATTTTTCCGTTAATGGAAAAAGCGGTTTAGCCAATGTATTAAGTATTACTAAAGATGAAGGTAAAACAACAAAGGGGCAGGAGTATACAGCATTTGTAACTGCTCTTATTGAAAGGGCAAAGCGGGCAAATACTCAATTCAAAATTCATTTTGGTTATAGCTGGTTTATGTGGCGGTTCAATATGTTTATCCTACTGATTTTATTTTCTGTTTTGGGATTTGTAGGCATCTATAACTATCGCGATGCGCAGTTGGATAGGGAGCGAGGCCTTATATTTCTTGCCTTATTATTCGTTTTTCTTATTGGTGTTGGATTTCTTCTAAGGCATTATACAAAGTTTTATCCACGGGAGTTACAATGGCATGAGTCCATTCCCGAAAGTGTATTGCCTGCTGCGAACTGATATGTATATTATTTGAGCCACTCTTTCTTAATTACTCACTACCTTTAAATAGCTAACACCAGAAAGACAAAAATCGTTCTGTAGAAATAACTGTTGCTAACATGCTTATTCATACAATCAACCAATTGCATTGTGTAGAATTTGGGCCGGGTAGTTTTGATCAATGGTGCGTTTATCTACAAAGAAAGGGACAGCCCCGTTATGCTCCTCACGATGAAGAGTATTTTGTTTTTTTTAAAACCCTTGGCGAGCACTATGGTGCTACAAAAGTTTATGCTGATTTCATTCGAATTTATGAAAAAACGACAGCTGTAATTGATGCAAGCGTGATTGTACTATTACAAGCGATAGCGGATGAATATAGTAACGATTCTGAGGAAGTAGCTATTTGGTTTTCCGTAATATATGGAGGGATGATAGCTGAGGAAAATAAGAAAGGAGCTATTTTAAAAAAGAGAATAAAACGCTTGGCTATGCACCAACTGTTGCTGGAAAAAATGGAACCGGCTGTTGCGGCCAATTTCTCTAAAGGGAAAAAATGGTGGGTACTTAATGAATTGATGAAAGAAAGGGGGTTTGGTATGTAGTTGCAGGCGCAATTTTTACTAATTTTTTATTTTACTACATAATTGTGAATCAGCAGTTCGGTAATAGATCCTCGTTTTGCAGCATTGGAATTAATCATTCGCTTTGCTTTTACTCTTTTAATAGTATAGCCCTTATAGAGTTTGTCAAAAAATTTGTCTTTAGGATCAACATTTTTGGGATCGGAATTGCTAAGTAACCAGAGAATATTTTTTTCATCTAGTTGATCGCAAAATTGTTTTAGGCGAATCTGTTCTTTATCATCGAATGATTCCTTTGCATAGGCGTTAAAAGAAGCCGTTGTACTAAGCGGCCTGTATGGAGGATCAAAATAGAAGAAGGCCGGGCCTGATACCTTTTTTAACGTGGAGGTATAATCGCCATTGAGAATGGTCACTTTTTTTAAAGCAGCATGGGCATTAAAGATAGCAGTGTCGTCACAGATTTGCGGATGACTATATCTGCCAAAGGGCACGTTAAATTCATTGTTTCGGTTGACACGATAAAGTCCGTTAAAACAGGTTTTGTTTAAAAAAAGAAGTAGAGCAGTTTGCAAAATCGGAGAGCTGCTTCTTGTATTAAAGAGCTCTCGTTGATCCAGAAACATTGTTTTTCGATCGGGCTCCGTTGGTAAGCGGAGATATTTTTTTTCTATTTTTTTTAACCTCTTTAGTAATTCTTTAGGATCCCGCTGGATGGTACGATAAGCCATTACCAAATCCTTATTTAGGTCATTGAGGATGGCTTTTTTCATATTGGGAAAATTTTTTCGCATCCAGAAAAAAAGAGCGCCACTCCCTGTAAAAGGTTCTACATAGGTAAATGCCGGAAGTTTTTTTAAATCGACAGGCAAAGAGGCTTGGATAGAAGCCAGCAATTGTGTTTTTCCCCCAGCCCATTTTAAGAAGGGTTTTGCCTGTAATTTATCTCCAGTTATCATTTCAATCTGCATATTACATAATTAAAGCAAAACAGCCATTTGTAAAATAGAAGCAATCCCAATTATATTATTTATAGACAGAGAATGTAAGAATAATAGGTAAGCATCTTTTCTTATCGATTCTTGAGGATACTTGAAAGATAATTACAATTCATCATTTCCTATATCTACCCGTTGCACTGTACCGTTAAAACCTGTGATCGTTTCGGGTAGGCTGTGTAGTAGAATCGTTTGATGGTCTGATGCTGTAAAACCCTCTATACTTACATTAAGCTTTTTTCTTCTTTTCTTTAGCTGAAGTAGGGCGTACGCCTTTTGAGGAGGAGTGTCGTGATCCAATAACTGCCGCGGGCCACCACCCAGGCAACCGCTATGCAGTAACGTTACTTTACGTTTGGTAGCGGGAAAATAAGCGTGCTGGTGACCGGAGATATACATAGCTACTTTATTCTTTTTTAGAAAGGCGAGTGTTTCGTCTGCATCGTTTATTACTTCTCCTGGTTTATTCTTAGCAGCAACGATAGCATATAAGGGTAAATGTCCCAGTACGATTCTTCCTTTGGCTTTTTTAGCCAGGCGGGAAGATAACTGTTGTTCCATCCAATCTTTTACGGCAAGTGGGATAGTCGCCGAAGAAGCATCCCAGCTTAAGAAGAAAACATTGTTTTTGATATATGAAAAATAGTAAGGGAAATGGGTGTCATCTACAAAACTGAGATGTGTTTTGGATTTATTGTTTTGCCAAAAAGTAGTAGCAGCGGCTCTGTCGTTGGCATAACCTGGCGAGGCATCGTGATTACCTACAGTAAAACCAAAAGGGATCTGCAATTGATAAATAGGGTTAAACACGGAAGAGTCAAATCCTTGCCACATAGCTTTTAGTTGTTCCGGTGTAAGTGATGCTTTTTGCCCGGCTACCATATCACCTGCACATAGAATCATATCCGGGTTTATTCCATTCATACGGCTAACCATATCGTGCACTTCGTTGCTGTATGTTACTGATCCATAGCTGTCATTTAAATCTGAGATAAGTAAAATTTTTAGTGTTTTGTTTTGCTGCTTTTTTTTGACAGGCTGTGATTGCCCAAGCAGGCTAATGCCTAATAGTAGTATTGATAAAAGTGATAGTTTACAATGCATCTGGAAATTAATAGAGGATAAAGTTCCATTAAATGCATGAAATTTCGTGATCGTTATTATAAATTCAATATTACCAATATGAAAACTATCGGCAATAGCTTATATATTAATCATTACACACAGAATAAATTTTCAAACACGTTAAAAAACTAAAGTGGCAATAGATCGGGGCCTCGCTATTACTTCTGCTGCTTTACCATTTATCCAAAGAAAATAAGGTGTTGTTTTATCTCCCTGGTTCATTACGACTACTACAGTTTTTCCTTCTTCATTTTGAAAAGCGGTTGTGAGTAGCTGGCTGCGGCTTGCAGAACTGCTGATACGCTTGGCACCCGGTTTAATAAACTTTGAAAAATGCCCAATATAGTAATAGGCGTTGGTATAAATCAGTTTGCCGGTTTTTGTGTCACCATGTACCGGAGCAAAGCAAAAATTTTGTACATGGTTAGGGCCTCCTATTTCGTCCAATAAAATATTCCAATCCGTAAAACCTACCATGCCATTATTAAAATCATGAATCATACTGCGACCATATTCTTCGCCTAATACCCATACATTATATCGTGTAGGGTTAAAACTTTCTGCACAGCCTTCGGTAAAGAAGATATGCTTATCGGGCCAGGCTTCCTGTACCCGGCGTATATTATCATACATGGGGTGGCCGCCACTCCAATCTTCGTACCAATGAAAACCGATGCCCCATGCATATTTTGAAGCATCTGGATCGTCAAAATAGGCTTGCGCCCTTTGATAAATTAAATCACGGTTATGATCCCATACAATAATTTTTTTGTCTTTTAATCCTTGTTGCTCCATTGTAGGACCTAAATGATTTTTCAAAAAATCTCTTTCTTCTTCGGCAGTGTAAATACAGCTTTCCCATTTTTGCGTAGCCATCGGTTCGTTTTGTATACTGATGCCCCATACAGGTATTCCTTCTTGCTCATAAGCTTTAATAAACTTAGTGTAGTACAATGCCCAGCTTTCATAGAATTCAGGCAAGAGCTTACCACCCCGCAACATATTGTTATTGTCTTTCATCCAGGCGGGCGGGCTCCAAGGACTCGCAAATAAATCCAAATGACCTGCTGTAGCAATAGCTTCTTTGATAAATGGAATTTTATATTTTCTGTCTGGCTCTATATTGAATGTCTTGAGTTCTTTATCATTCTCTGCCACATAGGTATAGCTACCGCTACTAAAATCACAGCTATTAATATTTGTACGAGCAACAGTGTACCCAATGCCGTTCTCTTTATCAAAGTAAGCTTTCAATAATTCTTGTTGTTTCTCTTTCGGTAGTTTATAAAAAGTTTCTGCAGAGGCATCCGTAAGCGCTGCACCTATTCCAAAAAAAGTCTGGAATGTTTTAGTAGGGTCTACAAAAACGCCAATCTCTGATTCTAATAACTGTCCTTTTTCTTTAAAAGTCAAAGTATCTGTAACAGTCAACCGATAATTGGTGCTATCGGCCGTCGTATACACAGTGATTGTTTTACCTTCTGTAGAGTAAGAACTTATTTTTTTGTTGGTTGCGTTTGTAGCATCATTGTTTTCGGAGCAGGAAAACAAAATCGATAAGGGTATTGCCAGCCAATATTTTTTCATGTTGTTATTTTAATGAGTAAACGGGGGGATAAAAATTTATCACGTATTGTCAATAGTTGCTGTAAATGCAAAATATATTACCAGATAAACGTACCGGCACTATTCGCCGCTAATTGTATAGTAGCCCACTTGTCCTTGTATTTCAGGTTAAATGTTGCATCAAGGTTGCCATCATTGAGTACGAGCAGTACTTTCTTTTTATCGGGTCGTTCAAAAGCTACTGTAGATAAGTTGTCTACTTCTGTACTTTGTATTCTTATTGATCCCGGGGGAACAAATTTTGCTATCTGTGCTATGATATAGTAAGAAACATTTCGCTGTACAGTTGATCCGCTAATCGTCAATGCGCCTTTGCAAACAGTACAACCACCTTGTGTGTGAGGGCCAAAAGAAGCATTATTGGCCAGATTCCATTCCAATGCATTACGGCTCCAGTTGCGCATTGATCCTATAATCACATTTTTGATATGCCATTTAAAATCTCCTTCAAACGCTCCATTTGATGCAGTGTATTGTTCTGTGAAATATAAATTTTTATCAGGATGCTGTGCTTTCACTGTAGATAATGCACCAATGTTTCCGGCATATAAATGAAAGGCGGAGCCATCGATAAAAGCTTTTGCGTCGGGATCATTTAAGATAGAAATAGGATAGCTGGGATTATCACAATTATGATCCCAAATAATGATCTTGGCGGTTATATTATTTGCCTGAAAAGCAGGCCCCAGATTGTTTTTAATGAAATCCCGTTGCTCTTCGGCCGTCATTTTAAGACTGGGATTATTGCCATCATGCAAAGGCTCGTTTTGAGGAGTAATAGCATCTATCGCTATTCCCTCTGCTTTCATTTGCTGAATATATTTGACAAAATATTGTGCATAGGCTTCATAATATTCTGTTTTTAAACTTCCGCCAATAGAGCTTCCATTCGTCTTCATCCATACCGGAGGGCTCCAAGGAGAAGCTAAAATTTTTATAGTAGGATTGATAGCTACGATTTCTTTTAATAAAGGGATAAGTCCTGTACCGGAGGCGCCGTCCGGCGCCAGACTAAAATTAGCAAGCGTAGGATCTGTTTGCTCTGTGGGCATGTCGTTATAGCTATACACGTTGGCACTTAAATCAGATGCACCAATGCTGACCCGTAGATAGCTTACACCAATGGAAGTTTCCTGCTTTCCAAAAAGCTCTTGTAACAGGGCTTCCTTTTGTGTTGCACCCATATTTTTAATAAGGGTAGCGCTACCGCTGGTAAGCGTATAGCCAAAACCATCAACCCCCTGAAACTTCTGCGTATCATCTACCGTAATAAATGGGGCAATAGAATTATTGCTGTTGAAAGCAAGGACGGTAGTTTGCTTTTGTAATAAAATAGCTTGATTACCACGAGTAAGCCAAAAATCAATTTCATTTGTACCGGAAGGAGGGGGTGGAGGAGGCGGTTCAGGAGGGGGCGTGTTACTTCCTCGAGAACAACTGCCGCTGAAAAAAATAGTCCAAACAACGAGTAGTATATAACTTGTCTTTTTACGCATGTACATTTTCAATTTAATACGCACAATCATTTCTCCTGCAACACAGGAAAATAAGTACGCAAGTGAATAAAAACGCAATTCGTAAGGACAATAGCAAGCAGTTTGTAAATATACTAAAATATTGTTTTCTGTATTCAACTGCATAGCTTGTTAGTGGGATTCCATGCAATTTTTTACTTACAGACTTTTGTCTTTTACACAACGAAACCCTGTATGCTCAAGTCCTGTATCGGGCGATGTTTTCATAGGGCTTGTAACGCGATATCCTTTACAATAGGAAGCATGGCAAAGAAAAGAACCACCTCTTACTACTTTTTTGGGAACAGTAGGTTCCAGTGGATCATATCCCTGTTCCGGGCCTTGCGGATTTTTTGCTGCAGATGATTGCTGGTAATAATCCGGGTGATAGCAGTCGCTACACCATTCCCATACATTACCGGCCATGTCATACAATCCATATGCATTAGGCGAAAAAGATTTTACCGGAGGGAATCGATCAAATTTGTCCCAGGCGGTATTGTTATTGGGGAAATGCCCCTGCCAGGTATTAGCTTTTGGCTTTCCTTTTTCAGGATCTTCGTTCCCCCAGGGATATTTATTGTTTGGCTTTCCGCCTCTTGCTGCATATTCCCATTCGGCTTTTGTAGGTAGTCGCTTACCTGCCCATCGACAATAAGCCATAGCATCATACCAGGAAATATGCACCACAGGATAATTTTCTTTACCCATGATAGAACTGCCTTGTTCTTGTGGATGCCGCCAGTTGGCTCCCTGTGACCAGCTCCATCATTTTGATGCATCTTGTAAGGATATAGCATCTGCGGGGGATGTAAAAACAAGCGATGCTGCTACCAGCATGCTTTTATCATGCCTTGGTGTTCCACCAGGTAATTGTTTTTTATGTCCTCCCAATCGGTTTTTTTTCTGCAGTAGTAATGTAACCAGTAGCGTCTACAAATTTTTGAAATAGAGCATTTGTTATCTCAGTGGCATCCATCCCAAAACCATTTACCGTAACTATAGGTGCTGGCGACTCATCACTGCGCCCTTCATCATCCGCAACACCCATGGTAAAGTTTCCTCCTTCTATCCACACCATATCCGTAGTATCCAGTTGCTGTGTAAGTGCATTGTTGCTGTCGATAATAGTAGAAGAAAACCTTGTAAGATTGCTTTCACAAGAGATCATACTGTCTTTGATTGGAGGAGTGTCGCCATCAGCAGAAGTTTGGCAGGCATGTGCTATTATTCCAACCAACAGAATAATTACTACTTTACCATAATGTGGCTTTTTGCTATTTACATTACAATTGCCCAATTCCTATTTTGCCCAATTTATGTTGGCCGATTTTACATCGCGGGAATTGCCCCCAATCATGATAGCAAACTCACCCGGCTCCCAGTCGTATTTTAAATCATAGTTGTAAAACTTCAAATCCTCTGGTGTAATGGTAAAACTGATTTTTTTCGACTCGCCTGCTTTTATTTCTACTTTTTGAAAACCTTTTAATTCTTTTACAGGCCGTGTTGTTGTTCCTACTATATCGCGGATATACAATTGCACCACTTCTTTACCGTCTACTTTGCTTGTGTTGGTAACGGTAACACTCGCTACCAATTGTTGATTGCCCTTTAACGATGCGTTGCTAAGCGTTACATCGCTATAGGAAAAAGAAGAATAGCTTAAACCAAATCCAAAAGGATATAACGGATCATTATCAACATCTAAATAATTGGATCGAAATTTTTGAAACCATTTTCCATCTGGTAGTGGGCGGCCTGTATTTTTATGATTGTAGAACAACGGTACTTGTCCTACATTTTTAGGAAAGGTAGCGGAGAGCTTGCCGGAGGGGTTTATGTCGCCAAATAATACATCTGCTACAGCGTAACCTGCTTCCGATCCGGGAAACCATACATTTAAGATAGCCGGAATATTTTCTTCTTCCCACGTCAAAGTGAGTGGGCGACCGGCAAACAAAACCAGCACTACCGGCTTCCCTGTTTTTAATAATGCTTTTAATAAATCTTTTTGTACTTCGGGAATATCAAGATTTGTGCGGCTGCTACTCTCACCACTCATTTCTGCTGACTCGCCCAATGCGGCTACAATCACATCGCTTTGAGCAGCAACAGCCAACGCTTCATCAATTAACTCTTTTGCTGAGCGTTTATCTCTGTGTAATGTTTTCCCAAATAGCGTTGCTCTTTCTTCGTAAGCACTATCTGCATCCAGATTAGATCCCTTTGCGTACAAAATCTTTGCATTGGTTCCGGCGACCTCTTTTAATCCTGTCAAAACAGAGGTAGCATTGTTGAAATTAGCGGCCACACTCCAGGTGCCCGGCATATTTTCTTTTGCATCAGCTAGGGGGCCTACTAAAGCAATAGTGCCGGATTTTTTTATCGGCAATACATTACCCTGGTTTTTCATCAATACAAAGCTTTGCGCGGAAATGTTACGAGCTTCTTTACGATGAGCTGTTGAAAACACTTCGGTTTTGGCTCTACTCTCATCACAATATTTATAAGGATCATCAAACAATCCGAGTTTATATTTTGCTTCCAATATTCTACGGCAAGCAGCGTCGATTTGCGATAGTTTGATTTTCTTTTCTTTCAATGATTGTTGTAAAGTAGTCAGTAATCCCTCACCTACCATATCCATATCAATGCCTGCGTTTAATGCGAGAGCAGATACAGTTTGTAAATCGCCCATACCGTGATCAATCATTTCATTGATACCTGTATAGTCTGTAACAATAAATCCTTTAAAACCCCATTGCTTGCGCAATACATCTGTCATCAACCATTTGCTGGCAGTAGCAGGTATGCCATCTACTTCATTAAAAGCGGCCATTACGCTACCTACACCGGCATCTACAGCAGCTCTGTAAGGAGCGAAGTATTCATTGTACATCCGATGACGACTCATGTCTACGGTATTGTAATCACGTCCTGCTTCACCGGCGCCATACAAGGCATAATGTTTTACGCAAGCCATCAATGTGTTATTCTTTTTCAAATCATTTTGCTGATAACCATTCACCATAGCTTTTGCGATTTGCGAAGCGAGATAAGGATCTTCGCCATTACCTTCTGACACACGACCCCAGCGTGGGTCACGGCTGATGTCTACCATTGGGCTAAATGTCCAGTTGATGCCATCTGCTGTGGCTTCCTGTGCGGCTATTTGTGCACTACGTTCTATCAATTGCATATCCCAGCTTGCACTTAATCCTAAGGGAATGGGGAAAACGGTTTCATAGCCATGAATCACGTCCATGCCAAATAATAAAGGAATCTTAAGTCGGCTTTCTTCCACTGCTATCCGTTGTACTTCTTTGATCTTCGCTACAGATTTTATATTGAATAGTCCTCCTACTTTACCTGCTTTTATTTTCCCAGCGATATCCGAACTCTGAGCCTGACCAGTAGTGATATCACCTGCGCCTGGTAAATTTAATTGCCCCAGCTTTTCTTCCAGAGTCATTTTTTTCAGTAAAGCGTCAACAAATGTTTTCATTTTGGCTGCCTCCGTACTTTGTGCTGCTGCGCCTAATGAAATAAATGTCAATACCCCTAACAATAATTGTTTAATTGATCGCATATAGGTAGTTGTTTAATATCGAATAATAAAATGTTTCTTGTTCTGTAAAAGTAATTACCTACGACTTTTGTCTTCCATTTTTCTTTTACTCCGCGTTTACCCAATCGCTTCTTTTACTTATACCATTTTCATTGATGGCTTCAATTGTAAAGTAATATGGTTTTTGACTGTCCATTGCTTTGAACCAATATTCATTAAAGTCATGCACCATTACACAGTTATATAATTTATCAGGATGTGTGCCATAATAGATGTTATAGGCGTAAGCATTATTCACAGGACTCCATTTGATATAGGCACTGCGTTTGTCTTTTTCTGTACGCAAAACGATAAATTGTTTTACAGCATCAGGTTTAGCACCGTTGCCATTACCAAATACCCGCAAACCGCTAATGGCAAACTTACCAGTAGGCATATGAATGTTTTCTAATTTTATATAGCGGGCTTGAATAGCATTTTCCAGTTCTACGTATTCATGCGGAACATCTGTTTTGTTGTTGCTCTTATCTACTAGGACTTTCCACTTTTTCCCATCCACAGAGTAATGTAGTTTATATTGATGGTATTGATCGGTACGCTTACCCAGTCTGTCATCTGCCACATCTTGGTCGGCATAATTAATTTGTACAGCATTAACGGTAGATAGTTTTCCTAAGTCGGTTTGTATCCACTCACCTTTGTTGCCGGTGGCTGCACTCCAATAAGTTTTTATATTTTCATCTACCGCATAGTTAGCATTATAACCGCCCAACGTAGAAGATACTTGCACCGGAGTTTTGTAATTGAGCAACATCCATCCGGTAAAGTAGGGCGAACGGCCATTGGTTTCGTAAACAGGTGTTTTGAATTTTGTATCCGGTATATAATGCGGATAATCGCCGAAGGCTGTGTTGGTCCACATCACATCGTCCTTATCAAAGCCGGTTGGCCATATACCGAGTCTGCGTTCAAAGGTATTTTTTACACACACAATCATTGTGCTGATGTGCCAGTAATTATTGTATACATCTTGGAAAGTAGCACCATGACCTGCGCCACGAGCAAAACCCCCTAGCTTCATACTCAGTGGATCAGATTGTGCGGTAAAAGGCCCCAGTGGATGATCGCCTACTAATAAGCCATCTGCATAACCACTAAACTCTGTACCTGGTGCACCATATTGCAAATAATATTTGCCATTATGCTTTGTCATATGTGATCCTTCGATAAACGGATCTAAAAAGGTATTATCCATATGCTCGCCAAAGCGTTGCCAGCCATAGCGCCAGGGTTCCAGCAAATACATTTCTTTGCGTGTGCCGTATGGCTGCATTGTTTTTCGATCTAACTCAATGCCATACATGGGAAATTTGTTGCTACTACCGTTGTACATATAAAAGCGACCATCATCATCGGTAAAAAAAGAAGGATCCCAACCACCCAAGGCAAACGAATCTACTACTGGTTTCCATTCATTGGCTTTCGGGTTGGTACTCATCCAGATGGTAAAGTTGGATGTGTAGGTGCTGCCAAACACGAGCAGGGTATCACCTATAATACCTACAGCAGGCGCACAGAGCTCATCATACACATTTCCATTCCATGGGCGTAAGAATTTTTTGGAAACAAAATTCCAGTTTAGCATATCGCTACTCCACCAGTATCCCCATTGATTGGTACTGAATAAATAGTAATCGCCTTTGTAGGTTACAATAACAGGATCGGCAGTGGCACGGTGACGCCCCCACTCGCTAAAATTAGGAATAGGCGTATAGCCATAATCAATATTAATAGGATTGCAATAGGTTTTTTGCTGAGCCCATATATGGCAGCTACTAATACACGCTATTAAAATAAATAGGCTTCTCATCATTTTTTTTTATGCTGATAAATGAATTGATCTACACTCCATGCTCCTGGACCCGTAATACAAAACACAAGACATAGCAGCGCAAAAACAAAGGGCAATTGATCCTCGTACCAGAAACGACCTTGTCCTACAAAAAAACAGATGTAGAATAATGTTGCCGCAGCGACTACAGCCGCTACTCTTGTCCACCAGCCGATACAAAGTAGTAGCCCGGTTGCCAACTCTGTTGCCTTGCCTATATAAGCGGTAGTGCCTGGTGAAAAAATTTTATCTAATATTTCCCAACCAGCATATTCTTTCATAGTAGAAGGGGAAAAAATTTCCCATCCATGATAAAGTAGCAACCCGCCGACAAGGATGCGCAGCAGTCCAATACTTTTTTGTTGCAAGCTTGTTGAAATAAAAGAAGGAGTTGTCATTATTTAAATTTTTGATCGCTCTTTTTATCGACCTCCGTCTCGTTCATAATGATTTATCTCCGGTTTTCTCTTTTGTTTTAATAACCATTTTAATAAATCCGGTTCTGCAAATGCGGCATCCCAACTATTATGATTCGCTTCAGGGTATAGGGTAAACTTTACAGGGACGCTGTACTTCTTCATAGCTTTCACCATATTTTCAGAATAAGCAGGTAGCACTACATCGTCTTTACCACCATGAAATACCCACCAGTTCGTTTTCTTTAGCTGCCCTGCTGTGGCAGGATGGGCGCCTCCACATATAGGTATGGCTGCAGCAAAAGTAGTAGGCATGCGCCGCACTATTTCAAACGTGCCCATGCCGCCCATCGAGAGTCCCATTGCATATACCTGATCCGATTGGATTTTAAAACGGGAAAAAAGGTTTGTCAACAAATACATTACCATCTTCATTGAGGAGGAGGCTTCTCCCTCTTTTAGGAAATAGAATGTTCTTACGGATTGCTTACTTCCTTCGGTAACTGTTTGTACATTACTCCAATAACTATTGCTGGCACATTGTGGAAATACAACAATGGCCGGAAAATTTTTTCTATTACTATCTGCTAAAAAGAGCTTGGCGCCATGCGTTAGTTGCTTTTCGTTATCTGTACCACTTTCACCCCGGCCATGCAAAAAAAGAATAAGCGGATATTTCTTATTTGGGTCAAAATTTTCTGGTAATAAAAGTCTATATGGCAAAGTATCGCCAGATTGAAACAACCATTCTTTTTTGAACAAAGAATAATCTTGGGCCTTACCTGCAAATACTGCGGAAATGAGTACTGCAAAAAAAAATAGCTTTTTCATGTATATTACTTTAAGTCATCAATCAACTTTAACCCTTTGCTAATTTCAGCATTTTTCATAAACAATTTCCAAATTAAGCCTGTTCTATAATTTTCTATCATTACAACCATTGGAGCCTGGTTTAGTCCCATATACAAAGCCGAGCTCCAGTTCTGTGTAAGATTAAAGGCATCTTTAAAACCATACTCTCCCCACAAAAATTTTCCATGATTAAAATAATAATTTTTTAACGCCTTCATAGATTCTGTTGGCGTATAGGGAAAAGAGCTAATGGCACCGGTGGGAGCTATCTTGCCTTTATCTTGCCTAAGTATAGGCTCATCCGCAGAATAGTTATAAGGGCCGTCGCTAGCCGTAAGCCCCCAAGAACTATCACTGTAGCCTTTATAGTTACCCGGATTATCTACACAATAAGCATGATTGATGCGAGCTATATTTTGATTATTGGTAAAATAATTTGTGTATTTGTCCGTAATAAAATGAGGATCGTAACCCAGGTAAGAATAATGTGTAAAGAACAAGGGGCCGCCGTTATTTACACCCACATCCAATTTAATATTGTAGTAAGTGTTGCCAT
>CAZPPM010000073.1:0-16046 GCA_964588445.1 uncultured Citrobacter sp. | reverse complement strand
GCAGGCCAAAGCTATTTTGAATCTACAATCGGCTACTGATTATATTATTGCGCTAATCGTAATGGCGGTAGTACCGGCTGTGTGCGAGGAAACATTGTTTCGCGGCGGCTTACAGAATTTTATGAGCCGGTCAACTAAAAATCCCTGGCTGGCGTTGATTGTAGTAAGCCTTATTTTCAGTGCGGCGCATTTCTCTTTTTATGGTTTCCTGTTTCGTTTTTTTCTGGGCATGGTACTGGGGTTGATTTACATGTACTCCGGCCGACTCTGGCTGGCGATACTGGCACATTTTATCAATAACGGGTTGGCGGTAACTATTTATTATAGCTATTTGCGTAGCGGCAAGCCGGTAGAGGAAGCCATGAATATGACGGCCGAAACCTGGTGGACAATAGCTTTGCTACCAGTATTGATGCTAGTGTTTACATTGTTTCGCCGAGTGTCGTTAAAGAAAAATGAATAGAGGCTTGCTGTAAACAATGTTATTATTGTTGTATCGATTAGTACTATAGACTATGGCATTTCATTGGCCCACATTTCGCACCCGAGCTTTGACCGCAATTGTTTTTGCTGCTGTTATGCTGGTGGGTTTACTTTGGAACTGGTGGAGTTTCCTGCTTTTGTTTTCTGTCATTCATTTTGGCTGCTGGGCAGAGTTTTTTCGCTTGCTGCGAAAAATCAATGGTGTAGATTATCATATCAATTTTGAATTGGGGCTGATGGTATTGGGCTATGGAGTGATGCTTTATATACCGGAAACGGCTACCGCAATCTTTAGTAAAAGTTACAATATCCAATTTCCCATTCGTTTAACAGGCCATGCGATGGATATAAGAGCTATCCTTGTGTTAGCGGGTACGCTACTAACGATGGTAGGCACTTTTCAACAAAAGATAGTTACGCTTCGCTCGTTTGGTCATGCAGTAGCGGGACTATTATATATCTCGATGAGTTGGGGTATGCTACTTGATTTATTTGCAGTACCTACGGGCAATACCACATTGTTGAATCAGGGTGCGTATGCTGTTTACTTTCCGTTGTTCGCTATAGGTTGTATGTGGGTAAATGATACCATGGCTTATATCGTAGGGTCATTGATCGGTAAAACGCCTTTCTCAAAAATATCGCCTAAAAAAACCTGGGAAGGCACCATTGGCGGTGCTATACTCTGTGCTTTAGTAATGGGTGGTATTGGTGTGGCATTTGATGACTGGTTTGTTTTTGGTAAAACTTTTTTCTTTTGGTTTGGATTAGCCTTGCTGGCGGCTGTTGTAGGTACTATTGGTGATTTATTTGAATCCAAACTTAAGCGTACGGCCGGTGTGAAAGACAGCGGCAATATCATGCCCGGCCACGGGGGTTTTTTAGATCGGTTTGATTCTTTATTACTGGCTACACCGTTTGTGTGGTTAGGGGTAAAGATTTTTGTGGTATAGAAATGCGAGTGAGTTGGTTAATTAAATTGCTAGAATATTCATTTGAAAATCTGGCGACTTTTGTGTCTTTCAATCATTTTTTAGAGTTGTCACCGAGTTCTCTTAAAGCCTTCATAGTCGCTATAACTTCTGTGTACAGTGGTTATTTCGTTGTTATCAAACATGTGGCGTAATTCTTCTTTTGTGAAATACAACTCTTCATCTTTTACAAAAAAATCATCCTCATTTAATCTGTGAACAAAGCCATGATATTCCAGATTGTTGTGGTATGCAATAACAGTATCGTTCTTAATTTCAATAACTCTCAAAAAATAATATGTTGTTGAGTTGTTTTCTTCACTTCTGACTGTATAAACGTCACCAATTTTTGGACTTTGAATATAGGTTTTATTTAATCTTTGATTCTTCAGATTTATCGCAATCATTAGTGCGATTAACGCTAAAAAAATAATTGGTATGGAATAGAAGTAAATTGGGGTTTTACTAATTCTTTCATAATGCCTTTCTAAGCTGTTTATTCGATTAGTGGCACTACAATTATTGCATTCTATCTTGGCAGTTTTCTCGCCAGTGGCAAATACTGGGATATAAAAAAGATGGTAATAGTCTCTATAAACTTTGATGTCTAAGTCAAAAGTTCCACAGTTTCTACAGTTTTGATGATTGTCCGTATATCTTTTGATTCTTGCCGTTCGCTTTCCGAATAGTAATAACATTAGTAAGCTAATTTATAGCGATGCTTTAGATGTGACCAACTCTTAAAGTATCGTTTTTAAAGATAAAGGAAATCTGTAATTCAGTTACATTAGTGTTTCCCGGCTTTCTGCAAAGCTTTTATGGTTTGGAAAGCTTGGGTGTATGGATTTTCGATGCGAAGCGTCGTTTTGATGCATTGCCGCTACATATCATTACTTATCTTTACAGTTATTAATTTTTTAAAAGATGACGATTCATAGAGAAGGTTTTCCCAGCATTGCTATTGCCGCAGGATTTGTTATCCTCGTCAACTTGCTTTCTTTTTACTTTTTAAGCTTTGATAATCCTGTTATTACGGGTATTATTTCCCTGCTTTCTATTGGGTTATTTTTGTTTATCGTTTCTTTCTTTCGCATTCCTAATCGTCAACTCACCACAGGTGAAAACCTCATCATTGCACCGGCTGATGGAAAAGTAGTGGCTATAGAAGAAGTGCAGGCAGATGAATATTTTACGGATCGCCGTATACAGGTATCCATTTTTATGAGTCCGCTGAATGTGCACGTGAACCGCAATCCTGTAAGTGCCGAAGTAGTGTATAGTGAATACCACAAAGGCAAATACTTGGTTGCCTGGCATCCCAAATCCTCAACAGAAAATGAACGCCATACTGTAGTGTATCGTAAAAACGGCAAAGAACTCCTTACAAAGCAAATAGCTGGCGCGCTGGCGAAGCGTATCGTTAACTATGTAAAACCCGGCCAGATGGTAGAGCAAAATGGTGAGATGGGCTTTATCAAATTTGGCTCAAGAGTGGATCTTCTATTGCCGCTTGATGCAAAAATCAAAGTAAAGATTGGCGATAAGCCACAAGGCGGTGTAACAGTAGTAGCGGAATGGTAGGAAGGTCGCGATGTTATCAGTTAATAGATGTGAGAATTTTCTATTTTTTTAATAACGATTAACGTTCAACAATTAATCCTTCACTATTCGCTTAAAAAATATCTTCCAATTGTTTTAGTGAAGTAATCGTGTAGGTAGCCCCGGCATCTGCGGTGTTTTCAACATGGTTTACATATACCTGATCGATACCCGCATTTTTAGCCCCGGCAATATCTACATCAATCGTATCGCCTATCATAATGCTTTTAGCAGGCAGGGCATTGGTTTTTTGAAAAGCGTAATCAAAGATTTCTTTATTGGGCTTTAAGCTATTCGATCCTTCGGAAGTGATTACTTCTTTAAAGAAAGGCGCCAGTCCGGAGTACTTCAATTTACTATGTTGTACTTTTTCAAAACCATTGGTGATGAGATGCAGCTCATACTTTTTTTCAGTAAGGTAAGTCAGTATTTCTTGGGTATGGGGAAATAAAGCTGTGCGGGTAGGTAACAGTTCCAGAAATTGTACACTCATTTTTTGTGAAAGCGTATCATCGGCTATTTTAAAATCGAGTAAGGAAAACCACATTCTTTTTACTCGTAATTCTTCCTGTCGTATAAAACCTTTGCGATAACGATCCCATAGTTTATCATTATGTTGTAGGTAGTTGCGATAAAATAGCTCAAAATCGTGTACACCTCTTGCTTCCAACTGTAGATCGTCATACAACACTTGTAACGTTGTTCTTGCGTTAGCTTCAAAATCCCATAAAGTATGATCGAGGTCAAAGAAGATATGTGTGTACTTCATATGGCAAAGTAAAGCATATATATAGGAAAAGAGAACCTTATGGCTGTTATAATGTTGTTGTTTTATAGCGGATATAGCAGGTGTATTTCGTTTCAAATATTTTATTTTCGTATCACAAAAGAGTTAGCTATGGTTATTGTTATTACAGGCGCCTCCAGAGGCATGGGAAAAGCGATTGCAGAAATATTTGCGCAGGATATGCAAGGGCATACTTTTTTGTTATGTGCAAGAACAGAAGACAGGTTGATGACTTTTGCAAAAGAACTGCAAGGCCGATTCCCTCGTACACAAGTATTGGCCAAAGCGGCTGATCTTAATGTAAAAGAAGAAGTAGGAGAGTGGGCTGCCTGGGCATTGGAACAAACGGATAAAATAGATATACTTATTAATAATGCCGGAACATTTGTACCGGGTAGTGTACATACGGAGGAAGAGGGTGTGCTGGAGCAAATGTTATCATTGAATTTATATGCAGCATATCATCTTACAAGAAGATTGCTGCCCGTAATGTTATCGCAACAGTCGGGACATATTTTTAATATTTGCTCTATTGCTTCGATAAAAGCGTATAGTAACGGAGGGGCCTATAGCATTAGCAAATTTGCTTTATATGGTTTCAGTAAAAACCTGCGGGAAGAGTTAAAGGATAAAGGGATTAATGTAACCGCCGTATTGCCCGGTGCGGTAATGACCGACTCCTGGGATGGATTTGATAATAGCAATGGTCGTATTATGGAAGCGACTGATATAGCCAAACTGGTATATGCGACGGCGCATTTATCGCCACAGGCCTGTGTGGAGGAAATAGTAGTTCGTCCCAAATTGGGGGATTTGTAACCGTTAATACCTGATTTATTCCCTGTTGTAAACTTTCAGGTAGTATTAACTTGTAGCGTTTTATATTTAAAGGGATGAGAAGGTTGCTGACAAGCGTTTTTTTTCTTTTGGGAGTAGGTTTTGTAAATGCCCAAAACAGTTGCAAAACAATTGTGACTCAAGATCCCATTGTTGCAGGTGAATCTTTTCAGGTACAGTATGTGGTGCAGGCTGCGACTGGCGAAATAGAATTTCTTCCACCTGCGTTTGCTGTTTTTCACATTATTAGTGGGCCATACACATATCAGGAGGCAAAGTCGGGTGTGGATGGGCGATATATGAAAAATATCGTGTACACACTGGCCGCATTGCAACCGGGCAAGTTTACTATACCGGGTGCTTCTGTGCGTATCAATGATAAACTGATAAAAAGTAACCCGGTTGTAGTAGAGGTGATAGGCAAAGAGGTAGCAGCTAAGAAACAGCAGGGACTTAACCAATCTCCAAATGTGGATTATCATCTGCGGCCGGGAGAAGATCCTCTTGCCAAAATGAAGCAAAATCTTTTTATGCAGGTGACGGTAGATAAAAAAAACTGTTATGTAGGCGAGCCGGTTACTGCTGTTTTCAAATTATATTCCCGTTTAGAATCACGATCAGATATTGTAAAAAATCCCGGCTTCTATGGTTTTTCTATTCGGGATGTCATAACACTCAAAGATGGAGTTACTTCTTCAGAAATAATAAAGGGGAAAAAATTTGATGTACATACCATCAGAAAGGTGCAACTCTATCCTTTTCAATCCGGCAGTTACAGCATCGATCCGATGGAAGTTGTGAACAAAGTAGAGTTTACCTCTATCGGCGATAAAAAAGCTCTGCGGCAAGAAATTGTGGAAGGCGTGGTGCCCAATGCTACTGTCAGCGATGCATTGTCTGCAGTAACATATGAAAACACCATGCATACAGAAGCGATAGCGATAAATGTAAAACCGCTTCCGGAAAAAAATCGACCAGATAGTTTCAATGGGGCAGTGGGGAGATTTAGTATGGACATAAAGATCAGCAACAAGGAAGTAGCGATGGAGGAAGGCGCTACGCTAGATTTGACGATAAATGGAAATGGCAATTTTACACAACTCTCTGCACCTTTAATAGAGTGGCCCAAAGGAATAGAGGTTTTTGAACCAGAAATAAAAGATGAATGGAATAACGAGCGATCACCTTCACAGGGACAACGCCGCTTCCGGTTTCGATTTATTGCTGCACAACCGGGTTCGTACACTATTCCGGCTATACGCTTCTCCTTCTTTAATCCGGATAGCAACCGATACATTACCCTTACGCAAGAGCCGCAGCTTGTTTCTTTTACAAAAGGAAAAATCAATGATACACAGAGAGAGAACCTGAGTAACAAACCTGCAACACCTGGCAACGTTGTAACGGGAGTAATAGCAGCACTTTTGGGTATAGTAGTAGTGGCAGCTGGTTATTATAGTTGGCAACGGACAAAAAACAAACAGAAAAAAATTGCAGTGCCGCCTATCGTTACACAACAACCTACTGCTGCAGAATTATTATTCTCGCTAAAGAAATATCAGGACAAGGAGGCGCCGGCGTTTTATACGGAATTGCGCAATACAATCTGGCAGTTTGCTGCTTTGCATTTGCCGCTGGCGGGCAGCAGTATGAATAAAGCAATGCTAAGAAAAGAGTTGGAACAGAAAAACATTTCACAGCAGGAAATAGCAATCTTATTTGACATATTGGACGAGTGTGAAACGGGTATTTTCACTAATGCATTACCGGCAACAGAAAGAGAAAGCTTGCTTGCGAGAACGGAGGAATTACTTTGTTCTATCGAGAAAAGAATGGATCGTTATTCAGAATATTTATAACCTACACCTCTTACCGAATGAAAGTATTTCGGATTACGACTATCCTCTTCAAAATATTTACGGAAGTTCAAGATAAAATTATCAATAGTGCGGGTAGTAGGATACACATTGTAGCCCCATACAGATTGTAGAATTTTTTCCCGCGGCACTACTTCATTTTTATTCTCAATTAGCAGCTTGAGCAGCATCGTTTCTTTTTTGCTCAGTTGTATTTTGCCGCTAAACTGGGTTACGGCTTCCTGTGCTTTGAAATCAATAATATTATTGCCAAAAGTGTAACTGTTGCCTACTGTAGACTTATCCAGCAGTTTTTTATTTTTGTTGATCAACTTGTGTACTCGCAGCAATAGCTCTTCCAGATTAAATGGCTTGGTGAGATAATCATCTGCCCCTTTTTTTAATCCTAATACCCTGTCGGCGGAGCTGTTTTTGGCGCTAAGGATAAGAATAGGCACTTCATTGTTGCTAATCCGAATTGTTTCTAATACGCTGATGCCATCCATTTCGGGCAGCATGATATCAAGGATGATAAGATCAAAATATTCAGACTTGACTGCATTGAGTGCGACGGCACCATCAAAAGCCGAAGTAACATCATAACCTTCCAGTTCCAGGTTTAGCTTTAATGCTTCGTGAAGGTTTTCCTCATCTTCTGCTAAAAGAATAGTTATTTTCTTTTGTTCGCTCATAGTACGCTGTGGCACTGTTTTTACAAATGGAAAGTGACTGCAAAGTTACTACCAGATGGAGTATTGTTTGTCACCGAAATGTCCGCATTATGATCGTGCACAATTTTGCTGCAAAGGTACAACCCCAAGCCCGTACCCTGCGTTTTTCGGGTGGCTTCGTTTCCTATGCGATAAAACTTGTTGAATACTCTTTTCTTTTCTGTATCGGGTATGCCATCGCCCAGATCGCTAATGGTTAGAACGATGGCAAGGTCACCCGCTTTTAAGGTAGCCGTTACGGGTTTTTCCTTGGGTGAATACTTAATAGCGTTTTCCATCAGGTTGCTGATAAGCAATTGTAGTAATAACGCATCACCTTTTAGATCGGCGTCAGGATCGATGTTTTCCTCAAAGCTCCTTTCCGGGAAACGGCGTTTAAAATCCTGCACACTGTCCTTCAATAGATCTGAAAGATCCAGCTCTTCTTTTGCAAAGGCATAACCCCCGCCTTCCAGCTGAGAGGCTACCAGGATATTATTGGTGAGGGAATTTAAGCGGGCTGTTTCCTCCAGCGTATTTTTTATTAGCTTATTTTGCTTTTCCGGATCGAGGGAATAGCGCTGCATGGTTTCCAGGTTGAGCCGCGCTACAGAGATGGGTGTTTTTAATTCATGCGTTACCGCCATCATAAAGTTTTGTTGCTGTAGTTGCAGCTTAAACTGGCGACGCACCGACCGAAAGACGATAACAGCCGCAGCAATAATCAGTGCCAGAAAAAACAAGCCTTCGCTTACATACATGGTAGTACTTCGCTTGCGAGCCTTTATGATTGTATTGTATTCTTTCTGATAAAGCAGGGGAGAAATGGTGCTGTCAATAGTGGCATTCAGTTGCCTGATGCGAAAATCAGCTAGAGTGCGGCTTTGTTTTTCTAATATAATAAACCACCATACCAGCACGCCTACAATAAAAATCAACATGAGCCAGTAAATGGTAGTAGCTCGTTTGATTTGTTTTCTTGCTGCCGCCATAATTAATAAGCTGCTTTCTCTACCCGTATGCCTGCATTGAGAATATTGAGCAAGGGATCTTCCCTCATTATTTGTTCTAAGCTGAAATGGTAGTCACCGGGTTTCAAATATTGTTCAAATAATAAAGCGCGGTGCTCATAAATATCATCCATCCCTTCACCTAGCCATCCTTTATCATTGGTGGCAAGTTCTACATCTCGTTGTATCTTTTGCGCAGTATCCTGTTCAGGACCTTTGATATAGAGATTTACATAAATATTGTTGAAGCTATACTTTTCATTGTGCCGCAATACCAGAAAAATCTTATACGTGCTGCCAGAATCTTTTATCGTAAAATTGAAATCGGGCTTAAAACTACTTTCCCAAGCATGGCGGGGTATGCTTACACTTTTCTCATACAGATCCACCGTGGTACAGGAACTGAGTAAAAGACCCATGCTGACGAAAGCAATACAAATGGAAGTAAGTAGTTTCAAACTATCAATTTTTACAAAAATAGAACTTAAATAACAACAGCCTATACTGGCCTTGCAGACTTATAGAATATTCAATACCTGCTCTTTTGCTTTTTCCAACTCGTCTTTCATTAGCACTACACTTTTTTGAATGGAGGAGTCATAGGCTTTAGAGCCGGTTGTGTTGATCTCTCTGCCTATTTCCTGTAGGATGAAGGAGAGCTTTTTGCCTTTAGCACTGTCTTCTTCTTCCAGCAGCGATTCAAAGTAATCGCAATGATTACTTAGTCTTACCTGCTCTTCACTGATATCAATTTTTTCAATATAATACACCAGTTCCTGCTCCAGTCGGTTATCGTCATAGTTTTCTTTTCCTACATTGTCTTCTAGCAGGCGTAGAATACCTTCTCTTATTTTCTGTTTGCGTAGCGGCTCCAGTGTTTTTACCAACTCCTGCTGAGTACGTATATTATTAATGCGTAAACGCAAATCTTCTTCCAAAACACTTCCCTCTTTTTGACGGTGCGTGTCCAGATTAGTGATGGCTTGCTGAATAATAGCTTGTAGAGCCTGCCATTCAGTATCGTTAAGGGTTTCGGTACTGGGTGTAATCACTTCTGGCAGTTTTACCAGCGTACTTAATATATTGGATGCATCAAGACCCAGCTGGCTGGATAATTCGGCTAAAGGTTTATAGTAAGCTTTTGCCAGACTGGTATTGATAGTAATAGGTTTGGCATCTCCTGTTTCTTTCAGGCTAATGACACAATCCACACTACCACGTATTAGTTTTTCGGAGAGTAGGCGCCTGATGTCAAATTCAAACGGTCGTAAGAAAGCTGGCATCTTGAGCTGCACGTCAAACTGTTTTCCGTTCAATGATTTTATATCTACTAAAAAAGTTTTATCGCCAGCAGAACTTTCGGCTCTTCCAAAACCGGTCATGGATTTTAGCATGTAAGTAAGGGTTTAATTAGTGGACAAAGGTATTTTAATTTTAAGCTATTCGTGTAAAAGAAAACGGCAGAGAGGATTGATAAGGTTTAAAAAATTAAGTGTATAGTGGTAGCAATTGTTTTGCGTTAATATATTTTACTAAAGAAAAATCCCTCCGAAAAATCGAAGGGATTATTATATGGATGGGTTAGTAAGTACAGGGAAACGAATTTCCCTACACAATATTAGATATTATTTTCTCTAACCAAAAAATATTTTCCAACTTTTTTATTAACATTTTAAAGTAGCCTGTGGATAAGGAAGCGAGTTTAAGTCGTTTTGTTTAACACATGGGTGTTGTTTTTTTTATTGAAAATAATATACACGCTGTAAAAACATAAAAATCGTTGTTGAATGAAACTATTGGCTGGCAAGGGTTCTATGCGATTGCATTTTTTGCTCTTTTAAAAAACAATAGCATATAGTTTATAGATTCTATAAAAAAAACGACAAGAATTTTTACATAATAAACCTTGTCAAAAGCTGTTTTTTCGGCAGTAAAAAAAATATTGAAAAGACGGGCTTTTGGGTGTTTACCTTTGCCCAAACTATCATCTATGCGTTTTGATCAACCAGTACCGCTTACAAAAATTGCAACGCTTATCAATGCGGAACTAATAGGAAACACTACAGCTTTTGCCAAAGGCATAAACGAAATACACAAGGTGGAAGAAGGCGATTTAGTATTTGTTGATCATCCCAAATATTATGAAACCTGTATACAATCAGCTGCCAGTTTTATTATTATTAATAAGGAAACAGCTTTTCCTGAAGGCAAAGCTTTATTGATAACGGAAGATCCATTTGAAGCATATCAAAAAATAGTTAGTCATTACCGTCCTTTTCAACCTTCCTTAAAAGTGCTAAGCGATACCTATACGGCGGGTGAGGGAACAGTCATTATGCCGAATGCATATATAGGCAATGAAGTAATCATTGGCAAAAACTGTGTAATATATCCTAATGCAGTCATTCTCGATCATTGTGTGATAGGAGATAATGTAGTGATACAAGCCGGAACCGTCATAGGCAGCGATGCGTTTTATTATAATAAAAAAACAAATCGACCTGTTCACTACAAGCGAATGCTGAGTGGCGGCCGCGTGGTAATTGAAAATGATGTAGAGATAGGCGCAGGGTGTACCATAGACAGAGGTGTAAGTGGTGATACACTCATCGGTGCGGGAACAAAGATGGATAACCTGGTGCATATTGGTCATGATACAGTAGTAGGGAAAAACTGTCTTTTTGCTGCACAAGTGGGTATTGCCGGTGCAACTACTATTGAAGATAATGTGATACTATGGGGACAGGTGGGAGTAAGTAAAACACTCACGATAGGAAAGGATGCGATTGTACTGGCACAAAGTGGTGTACCATCTTCCTTACAAGGTGGCAAAACTTATTTTGGATACCCGGCAGAAGATGCAGCAACTAAGAAGCGAGAGTTTGTATGGATTAAGCGCATTCCCCAGCTTTGGGAAAAAGTAATGGGCAAATAAATTGCCGGCACTGTTTTTATCAGGGGATATAATCGTAGGGTAAAAGATCGCCGATATTTTTCCAACTCCAGTACCCCTGATTTATCCAGTTTCTTTGCTCGTAGTAGTAACCATTTTCCATAATGCGGACAGGTTCTTGTATATCGATGTAAGAAATTTGTATGGATACGTCTTTAGGTAATTTATGCTGTTGCAGGTAAGTAGGATCGGGCTTGGCTTTGGTATAGATAACGCTTATTTTTCTAGGAAACCAAATTTCTGCCTGCCCAATCGAATCAATATGTTCGTAATATTCGGAATCGTAAGGCCTTGTAATACGATAGAATTTTTGTTTTTCGTTTTCCATCAGCATATCTATCAGCCAGCCATCTTGTGTAAGTGTAGTATCATAATAACTGCGCATAAAATGCAGCTTGGATCCATAGTAAGCCAGTTTCCGGTTTTCATTCCAAATGGCCTGAAGACTATCATTACCTTCCATAGGTGTAAAAAAACAATAGCCACGATAGGAATTAATATCCGTATCGTAGAGATAGATAAAAGAATCTAACTGATAGCTAAGGCGGTAGCCTAATGCGTGATTATCTATCTGTATTGGTTCGGTCGCCAATACGCGAAGTTTGTTAGTGCGTTTAATGAAATAAAACTTAATCGCTTCCGGGTTTATAATTTCAGTTTGATCAGCATTAGGGGTAGCGCCTAAAAAATGATCCAGAAAGAAGTCGCCATATTTTTCCCAGCCGTCTTTCACTTCATTGCTGGAAGTAATAATCACTTCTCCCAGGCTTTTTTCTTCCTGCTCCATTTCAATATCTGCCAATTGCGTATCCGTATGTTGAATACGCACATATTTTGTGGTATAGCCTGTATAGCTAATGATAAGATCGTAACCGCCCGATTTTAAGGAAAGGGAAAACTGACCTTCTTTATTGGTGGTAGTACCGATGGTGGTGTTTTGACAATAAACAGAAGCGCCTGCTAAAGGCTCTTTGGTAACAGCATCTACTATTCTCCCGCTGACGGAATACTGCGCAGTAGCTGACTTCAACAACAGCAGAAATATGGCAGCGAGATAAAAACGAAATGATTTCATAGAAAGCGATTTACAACAAACTTCGTTGGAATGATTGACTTATAAAAGGGATAAATCCGGTAAAAACTACGATACAGGCTAATCTTCCTTACTATTAACGCTAGCAGATGCAATATATTTTTGACAGGCAGCTGTAATTACCTCTTCTAATGGGGTAAAGCTAAAACCCGGCAGCGCCGATAATATTTTTTTGTTGTCAAAGCTGGTATGGCTATGTGCCACTCTTGCACTTTCCTTGGTTAAAAGTGGTTTGTTGCCGGAAAAAAAAGATTTTATTGCTTCCAGTCGCCAGGCAATACCAGCCAGTGTAGGTGTTGTTTGTCGAGCTGCTCTCTTTGTGTCAAAACCGTCTGCGATGGTATGGAGTAATTTTTTAAATGACCAATTGTCTCCATTGATAATATACCGCTCTGCAGCAAGATCACTTTCCATCAAGGCAATGGTGGCGGCGGCAGCATCTTCTACGCCTACAAATCCATTAAGACCGGGGCTATACCAATTAAAACCTTTATACACATTTTTAAAAAGAGCACTACTGCTATTGTTCCAATCGCCGTAGCCTAAAATAGTAGAAGGATTTAGAATAACGGCATTTAATCCCTCTGCTATGCCTCTCCACACATGTAACTCGCCTTGGAATTTGCTTTTTGCATAAAAAGTATGTTGCTTATTGTCTTCCCATTTTTTTTCTTCATCTACTAGGCCTCCTTCTGCACTACGACCTACAGCAGCCACAGAACTGATATGTACAAAGCGCCGGATATTTTTTTCTAAAGCAATATTTACCATGTTTGCGGTGCCGTCTATATTCACCTTGTTTAATTGCTTTCTGTCTTTTTTCGCAAAAGAAACAATCGCAGCAGAGTGAATCACGGTGTCAATACCTTCCATGGCCTCTTCTAAGGAAACAACATCTAAAATATCGCCCTCTACCCATTCTACTTTATCAAAAATAGTTGCCGGTATAAAAGCAGGTAATACAGCCGTAGAACGGCGTATAGCTCTAACAGGGTAGCCTTTCTCAATCAGTGCTTTGATGATATATGCGCCCAGAAAACCGGTGCCTCCTGTTACGAGTATTTTAGTTGTCAATTGCTGTAGAAATAAGATTGCGAAGATATAGTTGTACGCTAACTTTTAGCAGCTTAATTGTTATAATCATAGTAGCCTTTTCCACTCTTCTTGCCCAGCTCTCCTTTTTCTACTTTTTCCTGTTGTATATAGGAAGGTTGCAGGCGGGCGGGTTTTCCCATTTGCTCATATACGGAGCAGCTTACGGTATAGTTGATATCGTTGCCAATAAGATCCATCAATTTGAATGGCCCCATTTTAAATCCGCTACTTTCTAATAGTTCGTCTAGTTGGGCAAAGTCGGTATGGCCTTCTTCTATAAGGCGCAAGGCTTCTATATAGTAAGGTCTTGCTACGCGGTTTACAATAAAACCCGGTGCATCTTTGCAGGCAACCGGCAGCTTACCCATTTGCTTTGCTAAAGTAAAAATCGTGTCAAAGCTGGTATCGTTGGTATAAGAAGTGCGCACTACTTCCACCAGTCTCATAAGTGTAGGCGGATTGAAAAAATGCATCCCGATAACCCGCTCGGGCCGTTGAATCTGCTGCGCCAGTTGTGTAATGGATAAAGAAGAAGTATTGGTAGCAAAAATGTAATCACTATGATTGAGCTCTGCCAGTTGGTTAAACAAAGCAATCTTTACTTCCGGAATCTCTACAACAGCTTCTATAAAAACATCGGCCAGACAATAATCAATGCGATGGATAAACTGTATATGTTGCAAGATTGTAGCGGCTTTGGCTTCAGTGATTTTATTTTTGGCTACTTGTTTTTCAAGGTTCGTAGCTATGGATGTTTTGGCTTTTGCCAGTACGGCTTCGTTTTTGTCAAACAAAAGCGTAGCATACCCGGCTTGTGCGGCTACCTGTGCTATTCCGCTACCCATGGTACCGGCCCCACATACACATATGCTGTTTACTTCCATGTAGCAAAGATAGTAAAGGGTAAAAGAGAGAGAATATTAAATAGTTTTGCTATTTTAACAACAAAAAAAGATATGAGCGAGCAACAATCACCTGTACAGCCTGTTTATACGTATGAAAAAAAACCGGGCCTGTTTGCTACAAAAATTCCTTCTGCTGTAGTGCTGGGTATTGGGGTATTGTTATTCTTTTTACCGTTTATTGATATACGCTGTAACGGCATGTCGCTGGCAACAGTAAGTGGTGTACAACTCGCAACGGGCTATGAAATTAAAACGGGCAGCAACTCTTTAATGGATAATCTTCCCGGCGATGGAAAAACGAGTTCGGCAAAAGAAAAAAGGGATATGAACCCGCTGGCTTTAGGTGGATTGCTATTAGGCGTACTGTCATTGATCGTAGCCTTGGTAATGAAAAAATCGGTGGTGGGAGTTATAACGAGTGTATTGGCCGCCGCAGCCTTGATTGGATTGATGGTGGATGTAAAATCACAGGTAAATAAAGAATTGAAATTGCCCGATGCACAAGCAGTCTCCGAAGGCAACGACTTTTTTGGTTTGAATAAACTGGGACAGGAAGTAGGCGATAAGATGTCTATTACCGTTGAATTTACTCCTTGGTTTTATATTGCCGTTGCCGCTTTTCTGGTAGGCGCTTTCTTTTGTTATAAACGATGGAAAACACCTAATGAATAAAAGACCAATAACAATATTGTTTCTCTTTACGTAGCATCCGTAAACTGTCGCAGGAAGCGTACATCGTTTTCGCTAAACAAGCGAAGATCGTTTACGCCATATTTTAGCATAGCGGGCCTTTCGATACCCATGCCAAAAGCAAAACCCGTGTATTTATTAGGATCAATATTGCAGTTGGATAATACATTGGGATGTACCATACCACAACCTAATATCTCTACCCAGCCTGTTTTTTTACAAACATTACAACCCGGACCGCCGCAGATAAAACAGGTTACATCCATCTCAGCACTTGGCTCAGTGAAGGGAAAATAAGAAGGGCGGAAACGCACTTTTACATCTTTGCCATACATTTCTTTTACAAAAAAGTATAACGTCTGTTTGAGGTCAGCAAAAGAAACATTCTCATCAATATATAATCCCTCTACCTGATGAAAAAAGCAATGACTGCGGGCACTTACCGTTTCATTACGGTACACACGGCCGGGCATCAACATACGGATGGGCAACTTGCCTTTTTCCATTTCCCGTATCTGCACACTGCTGGTATGCGTACGCAATACCCAATCAGGATTTTGTTGTATATAAAAAGTATCCTGCATATCTCTTGCAGGGTGGTGTAAGGGTAAGTTGAGTGCGCCAAAGTTGTGCCAGTCGTCTTCAATCTCCGGGCCTTCCGCTACGGCAAAACCCAGACGTTGAAAAATGGAAACAATTCTGTTTCTCATTAATGTAATAGGATGGCGACTACCCAGTGGTGTAGGATCGCCGGGTAGGGTAAGGTCAATATGTGTTGACTGGCTGGCGGTAAGCGTAATACTTTCTTTAATCGCCTCGTATTTAGCTTCGGTAAATTGTTTGAATTCGTTGAGCAGTTGTCCGGCTTCTTTTCGTTGCTCGGGCAACACGTTTTTCATCTCGCCCATGATGGCTTTTACGATCCCCTTGGTGCCAAGGTATTTGATACGAAAATCCTCTACTTCTTTTTCTGATGTGGCAATAGCGGCATTGATCTCCGTCTTGTACGCTTCAATTTTTTGTAACAACTGATCCATAAGTTTGCAAAGATAAGGAA
>CAZPPM010000072.1:0-16140 GCA_964588445.1 uncultured Citrobacter sp. | reverse complement strand
CTTCAACCCACCCCAGCCCCTCAACCCACTAATACCCCCGCTCAGGTGAAGGGTATCAATGTAATTGACAGAGTCAAAAACATATTAGTAACGCCTAATACAGAATGGCAGGTAGTAGACAAAGAAGCTACTATACCTGCAACCGTACTCACTTCTTATGTGCTTCCCGTCCTGGCCATAGGAGCATTGTCTACTTTTATTGGCCAGGGTTTAATTGGTAAAAGCCTTGGGCCTTTTGGCTCTACAGCTTCCGTTAAAGCCGGACTTATTGGTGCCATACTATTTGTAGTGCTTTCGGTAATAACTGTATTTATTGTGGCTGCTGCTATAGATGCACTGGCACAAACTTTCCAGTCGGAGAAAAACTGGAGAAAATCCTTTCAACTGTCTGCCTACTCATTGACAGCTTCCTTTCTTGCGGGTTTCTTTTATATTTTTCCCGCACTAAACATATTGGTAATTGTGTGTTCACTATATAGCATTTACACACTATACGCGGGCATACCTATTATGAAAAAAACGGCCGTGGATAAGCAAGTAGCTTATCTTGCCGTGGTGATTTTAATTACTATTGTCGCTACAATACTCGTAGGGATAATTCAAACAGAAATTATTAAAGCAGTGATGACTCCTAAAATGCCTAACGGATTCAATTTCAATAATTTTTAGAATAGGATATCTTTCTGCTATTTTATTAGATAGCCCAATTGGAATAACCAGTTGGGCTATTGCTTTGAAGTAGGCTTATAGCATTCCTTCATTATTCCGAGCCTGCTGTACTCCAAATTATGTATTTGGCAACCAACAAGCTGTTCATAACCTTGTACTATCAAAAGAATATATACCATCACATTCCTCTAAAAAAAAAATATGCAACAAATCAACCTGCACAAAACAAAGCTTGTAGCCCTACTGGAAGCGGCTTTTGCTTTCATTGCTCTTTTCCTTACCTGGACAACAGAAACTCTTACTGCCGGAGGGCAGCAGGGCGGAGGAGGTTTTGATTTAAGAAATTTTGGTGGCCAGGCAGGTTTTAACCAGATGAATAATATGATGAATCAGGCTACGCAAAATGGTTTTAACAGCTGGGGATACCTTACACTCGTTGGCATCATAGGCGTTTTTATTGTTACCCTTTTTATGGGTGATAAGACAAAAGATTATGATAAACAGACAAAGAATCTTGTTCTTCTTTCCTTTGCTGCAATAGCTGCCGGTGCTATCATTTATTACCTGCGTTTAAATTCTGTAAGCAAAGAAGTAGCCATGGTTGCCCAACAAAGAATGGGAGCCATTTATTCAGCAAAAGCCGGCATGGGTCTATGGACTGCACTTCTCGCTGGATTAATAGGTCTTGCCTGGGTAACAGGTCTGATGAATAAACTTGGAACACCTGCCGCAGCACCCGCTACTACTACTACTACTACGGAGATACCACCAACCACTACCAATACACCTTAATCAACAAAACTATATTGATTTAAAAAGCCCGGCATTAATGTCGGGCTTTCTCTTTGCACAATTTCGATATACTAATTTTTTATAACTCCATTTTTAAATATTCTGCAGTATGACTTTCTTTCACTTTTACCAACATTTCGGGTGTTCCTTCAAATAATACTTTGCCGCCACCATCGCCCCCTTCCGGCCCAATATCAATAATATGATCTGCTACTTTTATCACATCCATATTATGCTCAATAACTAAAACAGTATTGCCGCGGTCGACTAATTTGTTCAATACTTCTAGTAAATGCCGTATATCTTCGAAGTGCAGTCCTGTTGTAGGTTCATCCAATATATAAAACGTTTTTCCCGTATCACGTTTCCCCAGCTCGGTAGACAGTTTTACCCGTTGTGCCTCACCGCCACTTAACGTTACGGCCGATTGCCCTAGTGTGATATAGCCCAGTCCCACATCCTGCAATACTTTTATTTTGCGATAGATATAAGGCACAGCCTGAAAGAAATGAACAGCCTCTTCTACGGTCATATCCAGCACATCAGCAATTGACTTCCCTTTATAGCGTATTTCCAACGTTTCCCGGTTATAGCGCTTACCATTGCATTTTTCGCAATGCACGTATACATCCGGCAAAAAATTCATTTCGATAACTCGCATTCCTCCTCCTTCACACACTTCACAGCGGCCGCTCTTTACATTAAACGAAAAGCGACCGGGTGTATATCCTCTGATTTTTGCCTCTGGCACAGAAGCAAACAATGTTCTTATTTCTGTAAAGAAGCCACAGTAAGTAGCAGGATTACTGCGCGGTGTGCGCCCTATAGGCGACTGGTCTATTTCAATTACTTTATCGATATGCTCAAGACCTTTCACCGACTTATACGTCAATGGTTGCGCTTTTGATCCATAAGCATGCTTGGATAAAATGGGATACAATGTTTCATTGACCAGCGTAGATTTTCCGCTACCGCTGACTCCTGTTACCACAATCAGCTTACCCAATGGAAATTTTACATTTATTTGCTGCAGGTTATTGCCACTGGCTCCTTTGAGCTCAAGGTTATTCCCGTTACCACTTCTTCTCTCTGCAGGCACGGGTATCTTCATATGCCCGTTTAAGTAATCAGCAGTAAGGGTATTCAGCTTAAGCATATCAACGGGCTTGCCCTGCGCCACCACTTTTCCTCCATGAGCTCCCGCTCTAGGACCTATATCAATTAAGTAATCCGCCGCCATCATAATATCTTTATCATGCTCTACTACCAATACATTGTTGCCAATGTCCCGCAGATTCTGCAAAGCACTTATAAGTTTATGATTGTCCCGCTGATGCAATCCTATGGAAGGCTCGTCAAGAATATAGGTGATACCTTGTAACTGTGACCCTATTTGGGTAGCCAATCGGATACGTTGCGATTCGCCACCACTTAATGTTTTAGCGGGTCTGTTTAAAGTAAGATAAGTGAGCCCTACATCCAGCAAAAAGCCTAAACGTTCTCTTATCTCCTTGAGTATATCCTTGGCAATTTGTTGCTGCTTATTATCTATTCGCAATTCCAGTCCATCCATCCAGGCAGCAAGATTGTCCAAATTCAGCTCGCTTAAATCAGAAATATTTCTGTTGTCAATTTTAAACCATAAACTTTCTTTTTTCAGCCGGGCGCCACTACACTCTTCACAAGGTTGTAGTTGCATATACCCCTCTGCCCATTCCCGCAGGCCTTCACTATAGCCATTATTGAACCAGCGCTTCAGCATATTAACAACACCTTCAAAAGGTGCTTGAGGATCGAATTTTAGATTTTCAAAATCAATCTCTACCTCCTGCCCTTCTTCATTCCCATACAATAAGATGTTCAAAAGCTTTACAGGTATCTCCTTAATGGGTTTACTGAGCGATATCTTATTTTTCTTGGCTACTTCCTGTGCCTGCCGGTACACATGTGCTTCCCTTTCTTCACCCAGTGGTGCGATACCTCCATCACTTATACTAAGAGATGTATCCGGTATCACCGCTTCTAAGTTTACATGAAAAGTAGTTCCTAACCCCCGGCAAGCAGGGCATGCGCCATAAGGTGAGTTAAAAGAAAAGCTATTGGGCGAGGGCTCCTCGTAACTAATGCCAGTGTCCTCACACATTAGCATTTTAGAATATTGAACCGTTGTTTTTGCTTCATTGACCAGTAAAAACAACATATCCTTTCCCAGCTTGAGTGTCTGTTGTACGCTTTGGCTTAGCCGGCTTCTCATATCATCTGTCACTTGCATCCTGTCCACCACCAGTTCTATATCATGAATTTTATACCGGTCGACCTGCATTTTAGCTGTAATGTCCTTTATCTCCCCATCCACTCTTACCTTCAAAAAACCTTTTTTTCGAATATCTTCAAACAACTCTCTGTAATGCCCCTTACGCCCTCTTACCAGTGGGGCAAGAAGACTTATCTTTTTCTCTTTGTATTTCTCAAAAATGTTGGCAACAATTTCATCTTCGCTCCACTTTACCATTCGCTTGCCAGTATTGTAAGAATAAGCATAGGCTACCCGTGCAAATAAAAGTCTGAAAAAGTCATATACTTCAGTAACGGTACCTACTGTTGACCGAGGATTCTTATTGGTTGTCTTCTGCTCAATAGATATTACAGGCGAGAGTCCCGTTATCTTATCTACATCCGGCCGTTCCATATCACCAATAAACTGCCGGGCATACGCTCCAAACGTTTCCATGTAGCGGCGCTGTCCTTCTGCATAAATAGTATCAAATGCAAGAGAAGACTTACCACTCCCGCTTATCCCTGTAATTACAACCAACTGATTTTTGGGTATTGCAAGATCTATATTCTTAAGATTGTGTACTCTCGCACCAAAGACCTCTATTACATCATCCGCTAAAGATTCCATTCCCGATTGGCTTAACATTATGCTTATAATAAATATGGGCGACGAAGTTATGCTAAGGCATCAATAACCCTATCAAGGACTTTGTAGTTATGCTGATATTTTAAGTAATTCCTGCAATTTTTATATTTTTTTTCAATTTTCTTATCCAAAAGCACTTTTTGGCACAATATTTAAAAGAACTAGAACTAATCAAGATATTCTCACAAAAAATTATTTTATGAAAAAGATGCTTTTAGTAACAGGTATTATAGGTTTGATAGCAACTACTTCAGTAAATGCTCAAACAGATACTACCAAACCTGTGACAACTACCTCTGAAACAACAAACAAAGACAAGTACAATAACTGGTCGACAGACGCTTACAAATTACAAGCAATGCCAGAGGGATTGACAACTGAAAAAATATTTCCTGTATTAGGTAAATATGAGTTGAAAGACAAAGAGGGCAACAATAATACTATTACTATTTCTCTTGATGCTACAAATAAAGGACTAGTATGGATTGAAGGACTTTCTCAAGGCACTATCAAAGCCACTTTAAGACAATCTCCTTCTACTTACAAAATTCCTGCTCAAAAAATTGGTGAAGAAGCTGATGCAAAAGAGGTAGCTGAAGGTGTATTAATCTACGATAAAGACGCTAATGTATTAAGTGTATGTGTAGGTTGTACTTACAATGCAGAGAACCCCGCAGTAGCGTTTCTCCCTGTTACAGAAGAGATAGAAGCTGTAGCTCCTGAAAAAACAACAAAAAAAGGAACAGCAAAAACAAACAAGGTTGCTGTTAAAAAAATTGTTCCCGTACATTATACAGGTAGCAAAATCATCGAAGAAACAGCTGTTGCACCCGTAACGCCAACACAAGAGTAAACCAATCTGGTTTTAATAAATAGTACAAGAGCCCTTACAAATTGTAAGGGCTCTTGTACTTAAAACATTTACCATATTACCTACCCTCGGCACCGATTCATCTTTCTATCTCTACAGCTCAACAATTCCATCTTACAGGCCGCTGCCAAATCATTGTTACTACTAGTAAGGTTTTAGACTTTTGTTGTAAATATATTTTATGACAAAAGTAAATTCAATGCTGTCCCTTGTCAGCATCTTGCTACTATGCAATTCTTTTACACATAAAATGCCCAATGACGATTTCAAAAAAGTAAAGGAAAGTGATAACATAGTATTGTATGAAAGATGGATAACCCACACCGATAATAAGAAAGTAAGGGAGCTTAAATCAACATTCTCTGTGCATTCTAAGATTAACACCATTCTAGCCTTATTAAAAGATCCGACAAAAGGTCTTCAATGGAATGCTAATTCAAAGACTTATAAAATAGATCTTTTGCCGGGAGACAATAGTTGGATGAATTATATTCGTTATACTACACCTTGGCCTCTCGATGATCAGGAATGCTGCTTACTTTACACCTATACTCCGGGCAACAAGAGTTCCATTTATGAAATCAGCTTCCAAAGCGCTTTACATGCTAACTATCCCATTACTAGTAATATATCGCGACTTACTGGTATAAGCGGAAAATGGCTGATTGAAGATGTAGGCAACAATACTCTTAATATCACTTATCTCGTAAAATCCAATCGAAATAAAAATATTCCCAGATGGATATCTGACCCCATTGTACATAAAAATCTATTCCAAACACTTTCTTCTTTTAAAAATCTAATAAACCAATAATAGTATGGCCGCAAAAACAAAAAAATACACCCTCATTACCGGAGCCAGTTCCGGTTTAGGAAAAGAGTTGGCTGTGCAATGCGCTAAAAAAGGAATGAATGTTTTATTGCTGGCTCTTCCTGGAAGTCCTATTTTCTCTATAGCCGACCAACTTTCCTTTGAATACAATATAGATGCAAAAGCTTTTGAGCTAAACATTACCGATATTGCCCTGCTACAAAAAGAACTGGAAAAGATAACATCGCTTTATCCCATTGATTTTTTGATTAACAATGCAGGAATTGGGGGTACTTCAGCTATTACCACAACTTCCATCGAAGAAATTGATGAAATTATTCTTTTAAATGTACGCAGTACCGCTTTGCTTACACGTTTATTATTACCTCATTTGCTTAAATCAGGCAGGAGTTACATACTCAATATTGCAAGTATGGCTGCTTTTACACCTATAGCCTATAAAACTGTATATCCGGCTTCTAAAGCCTTTATTGCCTCTTTTTCTCTGGGCTTAAAAGAAGAGTTGGCAGATAGTGGGCTCTCCGTTAGTGTAGCCTACCCCGGGCCCATGATGACAAACTCACACACAAGCCGACGTATCCTCTCGCAAGGCATAAGAGCAAGAATGAGTTTACTACCGGCTTCTCGTATTGCAGCTATCGCCATAGACAAAGCCCTATCTGGTCATTCAATTATTATTCCCGGGATAGCCAATCAAATTAGCCGTTTTCTTTTACAACTACTACCTACTTCAGTAAAATTAAAAATGGTTTCAAAAGAAATAAAGAAGGAACTTTCATTTTCTTCATACGGATTATCATGAAAAAAATAGTAATAACCGGTGCAAATGGGTTTTTAGGCTCCCATCTATGTAGAACAGCTTATCGGGCTGGTTACGCAGTAAAAGCTTTTGTGAGGCATACAGCCGACCTCACAAATATTAAGGACATACCCTGCGAGATTTTTTATGGCGATCTAGTACAAAAAGAAGATATTAAAAAAGCCTTACACGGTTGTAGTATTGTAATTCATGCTGCCAGTGTAACAAAGCAATGGAATGTTTCATTTGAAGAGTATGAAAAAATAAACTTTACCACAACCAAACTTATCGTACAAGTTGCCTTAGAGCAAAAGATAGAAAAATTCATTTACATAAGTACTGCTAATACACTTGCCCCAGGTAGTAAGCAATATCCGGGAACAGAGCTAAATAGCTTTGGTCTTGCCTACCTCAACTCAGGTTATATCAACAGCAAGTACTTGGCCCAACAGTATATATTAGAGCAAGTATTGACACAAAATCTACCTGCCATTGTAGTCAATCCTACTTTTATGGTTGGTGGCAATGACTATAAACCCAGCTCTGGTCAACTTTTATTATATAGTATGTATAAACGAATTGTATTTTCTCCACCCGGAGGCAAGAATTTTGTACACATTCAGGATGTTTGTCACGGCATCCTTAGTGCTGTTACCAAGGGAAAAAATGGCGATTGCTACCTGATAGCTGGTGAAAATCTTACCTATGAAGAGTTTTTCAAATCACGGCAATCTAAAACCGATTGTAAGCAAACTATTATTACCATTCCTTCCTTCATTTTAAAACTTACCGGACTCGCAGGTTCCTTGGTGGAGAGTATTACCGGAAAAAGCAGGAAATTAAATTACACAACAGCACGACTTCTTTGTATAAACAACTATTATTCTGGTAAAAAAGCCGAACGGGAACTAGGCATAAAATATTCACCCATCAGTGATGCAATAGAAGAAGCCGTAAGTTGGTTTAAAGAAAATAAATACATATCCCAATAGTAAGATCATGAATTTCCAAGGCAGCGAAAAAATTTTCTCTAGTATACGTGTTCGCATTCTCATAAGGGTGCTTGTTCTTTATATTTTCAGTTATATCTTCCGGTCATTTGATCATTCCTTTATTGACACACTGGAAGTCTTTGGCTTTCGTGGTCATCTGTTTAGTTTATTTTTCGTGGCCTTTGGTCTTCTTGTTTGGAGTGGAGGAATCTTTCTTGTCCAGCTAATCGAAAAAAGATTGGCCGCTAAAAACACCTCTTATAAACTGGCTTTGCTTTCTTGTGCTTTAATTGTTTATGGGCTCATTGTGGCTTTCTTCTTTGGCCTAGGTTATGCATTATTGGATATTTGTCTATTTAATCGCTATGAGGCATGGGAAAGCTTTTCCAGATTGAGCTACGACTTAAACATTGGAATCTTTCTTTTCTATCTCATGTTGCTAACATTTAATGGAATTATTTTCTATTACAAAGGATGGAAAGAGTATCAGCTACAAGCAGAAAGGTTAAAGAGTGAAAGCATACAAGCCAAATACGAAGCACTTAGAAACCAAATTGACCCTCATTTCTTTTTTAACTCTTTAAGCGTATTAATGAATTTGGTTTACAGTGATAAAGAAGTAGCCACGCAATATATCGCCCAGTTAGCGAAAACATATCGTTATATTCTGGATAAAAAATTTGAAAACCTCGTAAGCATCCAAACGGAATTAAACTTCCTGGATTCTTACCTCTTTTTAATAAGAATACGCCATCAGCAAAGCGTTCAGTTCTCTATAAACGTTACGGAGAAGACAAAAGAAAAAGGAATGATTCCTCCTGCTACCCTACAACTGCTGGTAGAAAATGCTATTAAGCATAATCGCTTTTCATCGATAGAACCATTAAGTATTGTAATAGAAGAAAAAAATGATTATTTATCTATAAGTAATACGTATAGCAAAAAGCTATCTCCGGATACGCATATCGGTATTGGATTATCCAACATAAAACAACGCTACTTACTCATTACATCACAGGAAATATTCGTTGAACAACAGGGAGATTTATTTACTGTTCGAATACCTATTATTCATACATTTCAAAAAGATATACAGCAATAGTAAAATCGTTACTTAACAACAGATTGCAATAATCATAAGAAAAATTAACCATGAAAGCAGTGATTTTCGAAGACGAGTTACACAATGCAGAGCTATTAAAGCTCTTACTAAAACAATGTGATGCAGACATTACTATAATGGCAGTGATTAGCTCCGTAGCGGAAGGAAAAAAATGGCTGGAAGAAAATCATAAGCCCGATATTCTATTTATGGATATTCAACTATCGGATGGCAATTGCTTTGAGCTTTTTGAAAACAATAAAGTAATGACGCCAATCATTTTTACAACGGCATATGACAACTTTACCCTTCAGGCGTTTAAAGTAAATAGCATTGACTATCTCATGAAACCCATAGAATTGATTGAGTTAAAGAATGCTTTAAAAAAATTTGAACGCATCAAGCCTCCTACCGATTACGTATTGGACATTACCCGGGTGGCCGAAGAATTTTTTAAACGAGGCAATATCCGTTTCATTGGTCGCATAAACAATCAATGGGTCTATGCAAAAGCAACAGATATAGCTTACTTACAGTTTGCCAACGGTATTGTAAAAGCCATTACCCATACCAATGAAAAAATACCTATAGACTATTCACTCGATCAGGTAGAAAAAATGCTTGATAAGTCTGCATTTTTTCGAATCAATAGGCAATTCATTTTACATATTGATGCTATAAAAAAAATAACCGCTTATTACAATAGTCGCTTAATACTTCAAATTGCTCCACATGTTGATACTGATGTTATTATTAGCCGTGAAAGGGTGGCTGACTTCAAAAACTGGCTCGAAGGAAAAATCGGTAATAGTTAAGGAAAAAGAAGCCTTTACATCTGACGCTCGCCTACCCATGTAAAAAAAATTTGAAAGATGTATATTCTACTGTTACCTTTGCGGCAGTTCTTTACATACCGAGAGTAATTTCGGTACGCTTATCAAGAAAGGCAGAGGGTAATGGCCCTACGAAGCCTTGACAACCTCTCTCCGCATAGGAGAAAAGGTGCCAATTCCATCTTCTATTCCTTAATAGAAGTAAGATAAGTCAGACAAAAGCTGCAATATTTATTAATAATATTTAAAAAGCCCGCCTGATTTATCCGGTGGGCTTTTTGTTTGTCCGCTCCTTTCGTCCTTCTTGGTAATTTTTGTTTACAAACTAATTAACTAATATGAATTCAACGGTAAACGAGGAAGAAACGGGTACAAACGATTGTTTTTGCAAAGTAGCCTTAACAGTTCCTTAGCAGGCGGATCATAAGAAAAATTTGTCTTAGCCATATCACCCCACTATATTTGTAGGGTAATAAACAAAATGCAACAATTTTCTACCATATCTAGGGCTACACTCGCCACTTCTTGTTGTTGTATCTGTTGTATGTGCTAAGCACTTATTCTTCTTTGAGACCGACGCGTCATTTCCTTGCCTTTATATAATTCTCTTATTTAAAAAATTAAAATGCTATGAGCAACAATTATCGTTTCGAAACATTACAGCAACATGCCGGCCAGCAAATTGATCCTACTACTAAATCCAGAGCAGTTCCTATTTACCAAACTACGTCCTATGCTTTTGATAATACACAGCATGCTGGAGATCTCTTTGGATTAAGACAGTTTGGCAATATCTATACCCGTATCATGAATCCTACTACGGATGTATTTGAGAAACGAATTGCAGCTTTGGAAGGAGGTGTTGCAGCACTAGCTACCAGCTCAGGGCAGGCAGCCCAATTTCTTGCATTAAACAATATTCTTCAGGCTGGAGATAATTTTGTAGCCAGCAGTTACCTATATGGCGGAACGTTTAATCAATTTAAAGTATCCTTTAAGCGTCTGGGCATTGAAGTGCGATTTGCAGATGGTGATAATGCGGAAAGCTTTGTTCCTTATATTGACAAAAATACAAAAGCCATTTATCTGGAAACATTTGGCAATCCTCGCTTGAATATCCCCGACTTTGAAAAATTTGCAGCACTTGCGAAAGAATATGATCTTCCTTTAGTGGTTGACAACACATTTGGCGCAGGCGGTTATCTTTTCAGGCCCATAGAACATGGCGCCAATATCGTTGTAGAGTCAGCTACGAAATGGATAGGTGGTCACGGAACAAGCATTGGGGGTGTTATTATAGATGGAGGAAATTATAATTGGGCCAATGGTAAATTTCCACAGTTTACTGAGCCATCCGAAGGTTACCATGGTTTAAAATTCTGGGAAGTTTTTGGTGAAGGCAACCCACTTGGTTTACCCAACATCGCTTTTGCTATCAGAGCTCGCGTAGAAGGTCTGCGAGATTTTGGACCGGCCCTAAGTCCTTTTAATTCATTCTTACTCTTACAAGGATTAGAAACACTATCATTGAGAGTAGAAAGACATGTTAGCAATACGCAAGTCCTGGCTGAATGGCTGGAGCAACACCCCGAAGTGGATTACGTATGGTATCCCGGCTTAAAAAGCAGCCCTTACTATACACTTGCCCAAAAATATTTACCCAAAGGCGCGGGTGGTGTACTGCAGTTTGGTATAAAAGGCGGAGTTGAAAATGGGAAAAAGTTTATTGATTCCTTACAACTCATCAGCCATCTTGCTAATGTGGGTGATTCAAAAACATTGGCCATACACCCGGCTTCTACAACGCATGAGCAGTTGAGTGATAAAGAAAGAGAAGCCGCTGGAGTATTACCTAACCTTGTAAGATTAAGTGTAGGTATAGAACATATTGAAGATATCAAAGCAGATATTGAACAAGCTTTTGCTAAAGTTTTTTCTAAAGAATTAGTTGGCTGATAATGAACTCAACGTTTGACTATACAGCACCGTTTACCTTAGAGTCAGGTGTAGAGCTTCCAGGTTTTACGCTGGCTTATACTACCTATGGCAAACTAAATGCAGAGAAAGATAATGTGGTATGGATCTTTCATGCATTAACGGCTAATAGTAACCCATTGGAATGGTGGCCCGGGCTTGTTGGAGATAATAAATTTTTTGATCCTGCAAAGTATTTTATTATCTGTGTCAACAAGCCCGGCAGCCCCTATGGTAGTATATCACCTGTTACAACCAATCCGCAAACGGGTAATCGCTATTATTCGGATTTTCCTGTATTTACCATCCGCGACATTATACGTACCTACCAATTGTTAAAAAATCATTTAGGCATTGAACGTGTTTTAGCAGGATTGGGAGGAAGTACCGGTGGTATGCAATTATTGGAATGGGCAATAGAAGAGCCTGATCTATTTGAGCATATAGTTCCTATTGCCACGAGTGCAGTTTTATCTCCCTGGGGTATTGCTTTTAACGCCTCCCAAAGAATGGCAATAGAAGCAGATAATACCTGGCAAGAGCATAAACCTGATGCAGGACAAAAAGGACTAGCCGCAGCCCGATCGATTGCTTTACTATCCTATCGACATTATAATGGGTATAGTATTACACAACCCAGAGACAAAGCTTTTGTTTCCTTATCGCAAGCTACTTCCTATGCTGCTGATAACTATCAGCGCTACCAGGGATTAAAATTGGTAAATCGATTTAATACCGTGTGTTATTATCGGCTGACGCAAACAATGGATAGCCATGACGTAGGCCGCGGAAGAAACGGAATAGAAAAAGCATTACAATTAATCAAAGCAAAAACGCTGGTAATAGGCATTAGCTCCGATTTATTATATCCAATAGAAGAGCAGGAATTTTTACAAGAAAAAATTGCCGGTGCCGAGTTACTTACTATCCCCAGCGATTTTGGACATGACGGTTTCTTATTAGAATACGAAAAAATAGAAGCGGCTTTGCAAAATTTTATTGAACCCAAAAAAATTAATCATCTAAAAATAGTGAACGGTTAAAATGGAAACGCATAAACAGCTAACAATTGGTCTTTTCGGTTTTGGTGTAGTAGGTGAAGGCCTGTATCATGTATTAGAACAAACACCTTCTTTAAATGCCCGGCTAAAAAAAGTTTGTATAAAAAATCCGGAGAAGAAAAGAAACGCGCCTGACAATTTATTTACCACAGATAAGGATGTCTTATTAAATGACCCTGAGATAAATGTAATTGTAGAAGTTATTGATGACTCTGCTGCTGCGTTTGATATTGTTTCCACCGCTTTGAAAAATGGCAAAGATGTAGTAAGTGCCAGCAAGAAAATGATCGCGGAGAATTTATTAACCTTATTGGATCTACAGCTAAAAACCGGCCAATCCTTCCTTTATGAATCGGCTGCTTGTGCTTCTATTCCTGTTATAAGAAATCTGGAAGAATATTATGATAATGACTTACTACATTCTATAAAAGCTATTGTCAATGGTTCTACCAATTTCATCCTTACCAAAATGTTTGAAGAAGGGCTTGATTTTAAACAGGCCTTGGTATTGGCACAACAACTTGGTTTTGCAGAAAGCAATCCAACACTCGATGTAGAAGGTTATGATGCACTTAATAAATGGACATTCCTACTTACGCATGCGTATGGGATTACAGAAAATCCTGAAAACATTCTTTTTAGTGGTATACAAAACGTAAACGGAAGCGATGCAATCGTGGCCAAAGAAAAAAACCAGCAGATCAAATTGGTAGCGCAGGCTAAAAAATTGCAGAACGGCAAAGTAGCGGCTTTTGTTCTACCTCAATTTGTTCAACAGGAAGACCCACTTTCATTTGTAAAGAACGAATACAATGGCGTAGTGATAGAAAGTAGTTTTGCTGACAAGCAGTTTTTTTATGGAAAAGGTGCCGGAAGTTTTCCTACAGCCTCTGCTGTACTAAGCGATATTGCCGCTTTACGCTATCAATATAAATATGAATACAAAAAACTATACCATCACCAACCTCATCAATTAAGTGCCGATGTCTTTCTACGGGTTTATGTAAGCTTTGAAGACTGGCAATATATTCCCCGTGATAACTTCGAGTGGATAGAAGAGTGGCATGCTGGTGAAGCCAGAAAGTATCTTGTAGGCGTTATTGCTTTTGAGGAGCTCAAAAAAGCTACCTGGTGGAAAGAGAATAAAACATCTCTTATACTCACGCATAACCCTATCATCGAAGACGTAGAAATAAGAAAGCTAAAGAGAAAAAGTCTGGAGTTAGCCGGAATTATTTAAACAAACTAAGGCAGCATTCTATCTTCCAGCAATCGATTATGGTATTGCTGTATAAATGCTTTTAAATTTTTCTCCATGAATGGGCGATACGCGGTGTCTATTGCGATAAGATTTTGCTGTAGCAGAGGATCCTTTACGTAATTATACAGCCCTGTTGACTCTTTGCCATTGTAATCGAGTAGATAATCATTTTGGAACCAATGAAAGCCATTCATATAGTTGACTGAAAAATTGCGCATAGCCGTTTCGTCAAATACATTTTCTCCAAAGGAGAAAATAGTGCCATTATAATTGAGGTAAGACAAAACACTTGGCATAATATCAATTTGCTGAATAATCTTATTAGTTACCCTTGCCAGACTAGTATCTCCAGGATGAAAAAATAAAATAGGCACAGCTACATTGCCCCAAGTAGTTTGATACTCCGGAAAAGAGGATATAGTAGCATGATCTGCTGTAATAATAAATAATGTGTTTTTATACCAATCCATTTGAGCAGCTCTTTCAAAAAAGCGGCGCAATGCCATATCCGTATAACCCATACATTGATGAATGGGTAATTTACCTTCGGGAAACACTCCTTCGTATTTGGCAGGAACTTTAAATGGATGGTGAGAGGAGACAGAAAAAATAGTAGAAAAAAAAGGAGACTTTATTGTATCTAGTGTGTTAGCAAAAAATTGGAAAAAAGGTTCATCCCATATACCCCACAGCCCGTCAAATTCTTTATCATTACCAAACTCATCTTTACCATAATACTTATCTATCCCCATTAAGTTGGTAAACGCTTTAAAACCCATTGAGCCATTAGGTGCTCCGTGAAAAAATGATGTTTGATAGCCCTTTTCTTTTAAGACTGTGGCAAGGCTCTTTATACTATTCGATGCATACGGTGTTAACACAAAAGGAATTTCGCCAGTAGGAATACCAGCTAATACAGAAGGCAAAGCATCAATTGATTTTCGGCCATTAGCAAAAGAATGGTTAGAAGTATAACTTACATGACATAAAGAATCTAAAAAAGGCGTGTACCCTTTATATTTTCCGTTATCGAATTGTTTATTAAAAAACCCTACGCCTTCTTTCCCAAAACTTTCCAATATGATGACAACAACATTGTCATATTTGAATGGCTTATCACTGCTCAATTGGTGAACAGGTGTGTAAATATTCTCTACCGTTGCATCATTATAATAATCATCCCGCTTATAGAACTTTCGTCCCATTGTTCTTATAATACAAAAAGGCGTATTTAAAACTAAAGGGATATCTGCGGTAGATTTTACATACTCACCAGCATTGCTCATAGTAATAGGTCGTGTACTATGCTTAAAGTCTCCTCTTATTCCCCCTACCATCAATGTTATCACTAACAACATCATCACCACTCCCGCAGGGTAATACATCCAGGGGCTAACGGGCCTAGGTTTTTTAATCTTTATGCGATTGTACAAAACAACTAAAAGAAAAAACAGCAAGCCATAAATGATCATCATATACCAATAATCAATTAAGAAGGTAAGAAGAAAGTTACCTGCTCCTTTTTCATTAGCAAACTCACGGAAGACTTCCCCAGTGGATCGCCTTAATGTAAACCGGAAGTAGATCATATCAATACAGTTGACAAGCAGTCCTACTCCATTGCTAATAAAAAAAACAATTTTACTTACCAACTGATAGGTAGCATTGTACCGTATAGGCAAAGGCACTATCTGAAGAAAAACATATAAAGCATTGATATAAATAACTGCGGCTACATCAAACCGGAGGCCACCATATAAAATAGCTTTCCACCTTGCACCATCAAGACCGGGAAAAAAACTGGTATTTAACCCATAAAAAATAAACCGACTTATTGTCAACAGAAAAAGGACAATAGCTAAATGTAGCAGTAATGCCAGATAAACATTCACCCTCCTAGAGGGTAGTGTGAAGCGAGCAGTCATTGTCAGAAAAAATAAAAAAGTAGCCTTGTTTTATCAAGGCTACTTAACCGTTTATTCGCGGTGAGGGCGGGATTCGAACCCGCGGTACAGTTTAACCCGTACGGCA
>CAZPPM010000071.1:0-16593 GCA_964588445.1 uncultured Citrobacter sp. | reverse complement strand
CAGTAATCCTGTTCGCCTGCTGTTGCGTCGCACTCTTCATCGTTCTGTAATGCTATTCACCATAGTTGAGTAGAGAACTGGAACTGGCAGTGTGCGACGCAACCAACCGCCCCTTAAGGGGTTTGGGGGAATAGTAGTACCAAAGCTGGCAACATAAAAAAGAGGCATACACATATAAAGCATGGAATACAATTTTAGAGAAATAGAGCAAAAATGGCAGGAGCATTGGAGAGCTACCAATGCTTATAGCGTGTCTAACAAAAGTGAAAAGCCCAAATATTATGTACTGGATATGTTTCCTTATCCCAGTGGTGCGGGCTTGCATGTGGGCCATCCGCTGGGGTATATAGCCAGCGATATTTACAGCCGGTATAAAAGATTGAAAGGCTTTAATGTGCTGCACCCAATGGGTTTTGATAGTTTTGGGCTGCCTGCCGAGCAATATGCTATTGAAACGGGTCAGCATCCCGCAACCACTACCGAAAAAAATATTGACACGTTTAAAAAGCAGTTGGATAAAATTGGCTTCTGTTACGATTGGGAAAGAGAAGTGCGCACCAGCGATCCACAATATTATAAATGGACACAGTGGATATTCCTGCAATTGTTCAACAGTTATTTCTGCAATACGCAGCAGAAGGCAAGACCTATTGCTGATTTGATAAAAAAATACGAGACTAGTGGCAGCCAACATTTTACGGCAGAGCAATGGAAAGCATTTGATGAACAAAGTAAGAGCGAATGGCTGATGAAGCGGCGCCTGGCTTTTATTGCTTATGGCGAGGTGAACTGGTGCGAGGCATTGGGCACCGTATTGGCCAACGATGAAGTCGTAAATGGTGTGAGTGAACGAGGTGGCTATCCGGTAGTAAAAAAGAAAATGCGTCAATGGTATCTACGTATTACCGCTTATGCGGATAGATTGTTGCAGGGGCTGGAGACAGTCTACTTTAGCGATGCGATGAAAGAAATGCAGCGCAACTGGATTGGTAAAAGTGAAGGAGCGGAAATGGATTTTTCTATTAAAAACCATTCCAACAAGTTGAGGGTTTATACAACACGCCCCGATACCATTTTTGGCGTTGACTTTATGGTAGTAGCACCAGAACACGAACTGGTACAACTCATCACTACCGATGAACAAAAAGTAGCCATAGATAAATACCTTACGTATGTAAAAAGTCGTAGCGACCGGGAACGAATGACCGAAGTAAAACAAGTAACGGGTTGCTTCACGGGTGCGTATGCCATCAACCCCTTTAATGGCCGGGAAATCCCTATCTGGATTGCAGAATATGTATTGGCGGGTTATGGTACTGGCGCTATCATGGCAGTGCCTTGCGGTGATCAGCGGGATTTTGATTTTGCGAAACATTTCAATATTCCTGTAACGAACATTATCGGCAGCCATTATAATGGGGAGGAAGCTAATCCTACCAAAGAAGCTGTTTTAGAAAACAGTGATTTTTTAGATGGTCTGTTGATGAAGGATGCAATAGGTGTAGCGGTAAATAAGATTGAAGAACTGGGCATTGGGAAAAGAAAAGTGAATTACAAAATGCGGGATGCAGGCTTTAGCCGTCAGCGTTATTGGGGCGAACCCTTTCCTATAAAATGGATGGAGGGTATTCCGGTGGCGATGAGTGAAGCTGAACTGCCGGTAGAGTTGCCGCATGTAGAAAAATATGGCCCCGGGCCGGAAGGGGAAGGGCCGCTGGCGAATATTCCCGAGTGGAAAGCGGCGCATATGGAAACCAGTACCATGCCCGGCTATGCAGGTAGTAGTTGGTATTTTCTGCGGTACATGGATCCTAAAAATGAGAGTGTGTTTTGTGATAGAAATGCAAGCGATTACTGGAACCAAGTGGATGTATACATTGGCGGAACAGAACATGCCGTAGGGCATTTATTGTACAGCCGTATGTGGACGAAAGTATTGTACGATTTGGGCTTGATAGGATTTGATGAACCCTTTAAGAAGTTGGTGAACCAGGGAATGATACAGGGAAGTAGTCGATTTGTGTATAGGGTAAATAGTTGTTTTCGTTTATTGAAAAATATTTTGAAAGTTCATTTCAAAGAATTTGATTTTATTGAAGAAAGTGAAAAAAATAGAGAATGGAATTATGATTTTACAAGCCATACCAAAAAAATAAACATTCAATTACTGTATCAAGTTGGTATTGAAGATGGTTTTGAATATGGTAAGCAATTCTTCAATGCTGACTATTCTTATATTTATCTTACTCATGAGGAAGTTATGTCATGGATGAAAACAGGCTCTGGTTTTTTGATATCACAATTAGAGAACATATTTAAAATTCGCAATAATTATAAAGAGGAAAAAAGGAGCTATAATTCATATTTTATATCATTTGGTAAACTGAGAGAATTTGGAAATAATGATGATAAAACTCAATATCATCCTTTACATGTTGATGTAAGTATGGTTGATGGAGTTGAGTTAGATATGGAAGAATTCAAAAAATGGAAGCCAGAATATCAGAATGCACAATTTATCTTAGAAGATGGCAAATATATCTGCGGTGTAGAAGTGGAAAAAATGTCCAAGTCAAAATACAATACCGTTAACCCGGATGAATTGTGTGAAAAGTATGGCGCAGATACTTTCCGTATGTATGAAATGTTCCTGGGTCCCGTAGAGCAAAGTAAACCCTGGGATACAAAAGGCATTGAAGGCGTACACCGTTTCTTAAGAAAACTATGGCGCTTGTTCAATGATGAGTTGAAGGGGAAAGTTTGGAATGAGGAAAAAGCAACGGATGCAGAGATGAAAATTTTGCACCAGGCTATTAAAAGGATTGAACACAATACAGAAAGCTTTTCTTTCAATACGGCAGTAAGCGGTTTTATGGTGTGTGTGAATGAACTCTTTGATGCCAAATGTCATAAAAAAGAAGTGCTGGAAAACGTATTGATACTGCTTACGCCGTATGCGCCACATATAGCAGAAGAGTTGTGGAATCAGTTGGGTAATGCAGGAAGCGTACTGAATGCCGCCTATCCCCAATTGGAAGAAAAGTATTTGGTAGAAACAGCCAAAGAATATCCAGTTTCCATTAATGGTAAGTTGCGTACGACTATGACTATTTCTCTGGAAGCAGCGCAACCGGAAGTAGAAGCATTGGTGTTGCAAAATGAAGTAGTGCAAAAATGGTTAGAAGGGAAAGCTCCTAAAAAAATCATTTTCGTAAAGAACAAAATGATTAACGTGGTGATATAGTTTATTAAGAGAAAATAGTGCTAAAGCCGTTGTGAATGCAACGGCTTTTTATGCTTTATTCCCTATTTTTGAAAGCAATGGTAACTACCTGCAAAAACTGTGAGCATAATTTTGAAGGAAATTATTGTCCGCAATGCGGGCAATCGGCACAGACAAATGCTATAGATGCTCATTACTTTTTGCACGATATTCCTCACTCGATTTTTCATGTTGACATAGGACTGCCCTATACATTAAAAGCATTGTTTATCAATCCCGGTAACATGCTGAAAGAATACCTGGCCGGTAAGCGGGTAAAACATTTCAGGCCATTTGCCTACGTTGTCATATTATCGACTCTTTGTACATTACTTATCCGCTGGATAGAGATGCTGATGGTAAAAATCTACACAGCTAAGCACCAAGAAGCAACAGTAGAACTCAGCGCTTCTTTTTTTAGCAAATACATTAGCGTACTTATTTTTATATTGATACCCATTCTTGCGTTGGTTACCTGGCTTTGGTTTCGTAACAAACAGTATAACTACTGGGAGCATTTTTTGGCAAATACCTATCTCACCGCACAGCTCAATATTGTTTTATTGCTTATCAAATTATATGCACTCATTAAACTGCTTATTACAGGGCAATTTGCTTCTGTAAACTTTACCTTCTTCATGTTCATTTTCATGGCTTACTATGCGCATACTTTTAGCGGATGGATGCATCCGTTAAAACCCTGGTGGAAAGGAGCGCTACGCATTACTGCCATGAACTTCTGCCTCGCTTCCATTTATATGACAGCTTTTTCGCTGGCAGGTATCATGACTCCCTGGTGGAGATTTAATTAACGCTTCAGAAAATAAGTAGCGGTAATTCCTTAGTAAAATTGTATCAGCGGTAATGGCCAAAGCAGTTTTGGGTGTACATTCAACATTCAAAATCACTTTCTTCATGAACAAGTTTTTTACGTTATTAGCAATACTATTTGCCACTACGGCAACGGCTCAATCAGCTTACTTTTTATCTCATCCTTCTCTTACGCCGGATGGGCAAACTGTTATTTTTAGTTTTGAAGGCGATCTATGGAAGGCAGCCGTTAAAGACGGACAAGCTACACGGCTTACAGCCATGCAAGGATATGAAACCAACCCGCGAGTGTCGCCTGATGGCAAGTGGATTGCTTTTAGTGGCAGGCAATATGGCAATGCCGATGTTTATTTGATACCCATTACAGGAGGAGATGTAAAACAAATTACCTGGCATAGCAGCGGTGATGAAGTGAGCGGCTGGAGTTGGGATAGCCAGTTTATTTATTTTACGAGTGGTCGCGCAGGACAAAGTGCCGGATATAAAGTAGCAGCTACTGGAGGTACGCCACAACGTGTATTTGGTAACTATTTTTTCCAATATGATCATAACCTTGTAGAGCATCCTAATGGAGAAATATTTTTTAATGATACCTGGGAAAGTAGCAACCAGGTGCAGCGGAAACGGTACAAGGGGCCCTTCAATCCCGATATCCAATCGTACAATTTTAAAACAAAGCAGCATAAAAAGTATACCACCTGGGAAGGGAAAGATTTTGGTGCAACGATTGATAAGAACGGTGTGGTTTACTTTATTTCTGACGAAGCCAATGGTGAATACAATCTCTACACATTGGATAAAGAGAAAAAGAAAGCGCTTACTAAATACAGTTCCTCTATCAAATCGCCTGTTGTAAGTGCCAATGGGGAAAAAGTGGTTTTTGAAAAAGATTATCAGTTATGGTTATATGATACTAAATCCGATAAGGCGTCCAAGCTGGATATCACGATTATTCGCAACAATGTACTACCTAAGGAAAAAGACTTTGATGTAAAAGGAAATATCAGTGCCTTTGATGTATCACCGGATGCAAAAAAACTAAGCTTTATCGCAAGGGGTGAATTATTTGTAAGTGATATAGAAGGAAAATTTATTAAGCAAATCAATAGAGGATCGGCAGAGCGGGTAAGAGAAGTAAAATGGATGAGCGATAATAAAACATTGTTATTTAGCCAAACGCTGGAGGGTTATACTAACTGGTACACGATTAATGCAGATGGATCAGGTGGATTGAAACAAATCACAAAGGACAAAAAGAATAATCGCTTGCTGGTGTTTAATACAAAACGGGATAAAGCGGTGTATTTAAGTGGTCGTGATGAGGTTCGCCTACTGGATGTAAAAACATTGGCATCAAAAACGATTGTGAAGGATGAGATATGGGGTTTTCAGAATAGCACACCCGGTTTTTCTCCCAATGATGAGTATGTGGTTTTTACAGCTGTTCGCAATTTTGAGCAGGATATTTTTTTGCATCATTTGAAAGATAATAAAACGACTAATCTTACCAATACAGGTATCACCGAAGCAAACCCTATCTGGTCAGACGATGGAAAGTATATCTATTTTACATCACAGCGATTAAAGCCGGCATATCCTTTTGGCATGCCTAATGCAAAAGTGTACCGCGTTGCGCTGGAAAAATTAGATGCTCCCTACAGAATAGATAAATTTGACAACTTATTTAAAGAAGAAAAAAAGGATACTACTAAAAAAGCAACGGACGCTGTTTCCGATGGGAAGGCTATTGCTATTGACACGGATAGACTGATGGAAAGATTGGAGCAGGTGGGCCCGTACTTTGGTGCACAAAATCTAATCTATGTTTATCAGAAAGGAGAAAAAATCTCAACGCTTTATATCAGCAATCATAGCGAAGGACGCAGTGCTTTATGGAAAACGGTGACAGAGCCTTTTGAAACAGACAAAACAGAAAAGATAACGGGATCGGATGGTTCCTATTCATTGTCGATTGCAGCAGCCGGTGATAAGTTATTCATCCTAAACAATGGCACCATAGGAAAATTAAATATTGATGGCAACCGGATTGATCCTATTGCTATTGCACAAACTTTCCGACGCAACCTTGCGGCAGAGTTTGGTCAAATGTTTGAAGAAACATGGGCGCAAATAGAAGAGAACTACTATGATGAAAAATTTCATGGATTAGATTGGAATAAAACAAAGAAATACTATGCCCAGTTTATTCCGCATATGAATAACCGTGCTGACTTACGAATCGTATTAAACGATATGCTGGGAGAATTAAACTCTTCGCATCAAGGATTTGGTACCTATGGAACAGATGAGTCTGTTTCGCTGAGTAATACCACGATGGAAACAGGAATTATTTTTGAAGAAAATAATCCTTATAAAGTAAAGTATGTAGTAAAAAGATCGGCTGCAGATAAAAAAGGAATTGATGTGCGACCCGGCGATATACTACAGAAAGTGAATGAAGAAACGGTGAATGTACAAACGGATAGGAGTTTTTACTTTACAAAGCCTTCATTAGACAGAGAGCTGCAGCTGACATTCCTGCGCAATGGCCAGCCGATGGAAGTGAAAATACATCCACAATACAGCCTATCTGGAAATTTATATGATGAGTGGGTAGATAACAACCAAAAGCGGGTAGATGAGAAAAGTAAAAATCGTATTGCTTATGGGTACATGAAAAATATGGGACAGTATGAGCTGGAGCAATTCCTTGTTGATATGACGCAGGAGCTGCAACATAAGGACGCCCTTATTTTTGATTTGCGATATAATACAGGCGGTAATGTTCATGATGAAGTATTGAAGTTCCTTTCGCAGAAGACATATCTTAAATGGAAATACAGAGAAGGAAAATTGACGCCACAATCTAATTTTGGCCCAGCCGATAAACCTATTATTTTATTGACGAATGAACAATCTCTTAGTGATGCGGAAATGACTACAGAAGGGTTTAAAGCGTTGAAGTTGGGGAAGGTTGTAGGTAACGGCACCTATAGGTGGATCATCTTTACCAGTGGGGTAGGATTGGTTGATGGATCATCTGTACGTATGCCGGGATGGGGTTGCTATAGCTTAGATGGGAAGGATTTGGAGATGAGCGGCGTAGATCCGGATATTCTGGTAGTGAATAGTTTTGAAGATAAGCTGACAGGGAAAGATCCACAATTAGACAGAGCGATTGATGAAATTTTAAAACAATTGAAATAAGAGACGAGCAGGAGCAACGCCATTTTTTGTTGATACACAGCGTTGGTAAGATAATTGCTCTTATGCTTTTGTATTTGTTAGTAGGCGGCGTTTTCATAACAGCATAAAAGCATAGTTCAACATGTAACAGAATTGATTTACCTTGCAAAAAATCTTTTTTTATGATTTCAACGGCAATACAGGAAGCTTTAAACAAACAGGTTTTGATGGAAGCAGAGTCTTCCCAGGCATATTTAGCCATGGCTTCGTGGGCAGAAATTCAACCCGGATTGGAAGGGGTAACAGAATTTTTTTATCAGCAATCGGATGAGGAAAGAGTACATATGCTCAAGCTGATTCGTTTTATTAATGAAAGGGGGGGATTTGCGGCTATACCGCCGTTATCTCAGCCAATGGTTACCTTTCCTTCTTTAAAAAAATTGTTTGATGAGTTTTTGAAACATGAGCTAAAAGTAAGTGATAGTATTAATGACTTGGTACACCTTTCCTTGACGGAAAAAGATTATGCTACGCATAACTTCCTACAGTGGTATGTAAACGAGCAGATAGAAGAAGAGAGAACCGCTCGTAACCTTAATGACAAATTGGAACTTATTGGAGATGATAAAAGTGGTCTTTATCTTTTCGACAGAGATATTTTAAACTTTAGAGGAGCTGCGGAGAAAGGAAAAAAATAATCGGAGAGGCAAATAAATAAAAAGAGGCGGTTTATAAGAACCGCCTCTTTTATTATAGATATTTTTTTAATTCTTTGTTCAATTGAAAACTTAGCGTAACAAAAGCTCGCACGGCTTTAAACCTGTATGCTTTTTAAAAGCAGTAGAAAAATGAGAAATGGAAGAGTAGCCCAATAACATAGAGACCTCTGTGACGCTTAAGCCCTTTTCGTATAAAAGATACTTGGCATGTTCCATACGCTGGCTTTGGTAAAAGTCAAAGATGGTGCTACCAAACATTTCTTTAAAGCCTTTTTTCAAATAGCATTCGTTCATCGCTACTTTTCGGCTCAATTCCTTTATCGTAATGGGCTCACCTATATGCTGGATTAAAACCTCTCTTGCCTTTACTATTTTTTCACGATCCGCCTCATTGGCTAAAAATTTACATTGTATGGTATGCACATCTTTCTCTCCTACCATGCAGTCGAGACTGTGGAGCAGCAAGAGTTGTATTTGTGCATTAATAAAAATGTTTTCCAATGAGTCGGAGTAGGTGTTATTAAGTAGGGCTTCTAATACCATTCTTGACTTGCCGCAAAGTGGTAATATCCTTGTAAAAGAAGAGGTATGTTTGAAATCCAGCACTTCGTCACTAAGCACAACACTGGCACTATTTCTTGGTTTTGCAAATTGCGAAAGCTGATCGGGTGAAAACCGGAAATTCAGTATGTCAATACTCTCTTCCCGTTCGCTGCAATCTTTACTCACTGTTTTGCGGCATTTCTGGCATTCTATGTTTTTATGCCCGCAATACATATTACCGCTTATACAAAACTTAAGTTCTAAATAGCTGGCTTTTGTATTATTTTTTTCAAAATGATATAATAGGACACCCGTATCATCTACATTCCATTGTCTTTCCCGTTTATATCGTTTAATGATGTATTGAAAAGTGCCTTGCACCTGCTGCTCTTTCTCGTATAAAAGCGTCATTTGCTCCTGCAAGGGACTATGCTTGCGAGCTATCGTCAAAATATCGGGCTGGGTTGAAGACATGAGGGTGCAAATTTACAGTTCCAACACTGTTTTTCCATAAGGTCAATTGTCAAAGAATAGTCTGATTTTTCGCTTATCTAAAAAATGACCCTTTTTATTGCCTAACAATTACCTTTGCACGACCACGTATATATCAACGTCACTTTTTTAATAACTGCATGATTCATCCGCATACGTATATTCATCCTAATGCCAAATTGGCAACAAATGTCAAAATAGATCCTTTCACCGTTATACATCAAAATGTGGAAATAGGAGAGGGTACCTGGATTGGATCCAATGTGACTATTATGGAAGGTACCCGCATTGGAAAAAACTGTCGCATTTTTCCGGGCGCCGTCATAGGAGCTATGCCGCAGGACAGAAAATATTCTGAGGAAAATACAACGGTAGAAATAGGCGATAACTGTACAATAAGGGAGTTTGTAACTATACATAAAGGCACCAATGACAGATGGAAAACCACTGTAGGCAACAATTGCTGGATATTGGCTTATAGCCATATTGGCCATGACTGTCAGATTGGCAACAACTGTACCCTTAGCAATAGTAGCCAGTTGGCCGGGCATGTTGTGCTGGGCGATTGGGTGGGATTAGGCGGTGTATGTGCGGTACACCAGTTTGTACATATTGGTGCTCATGCGTTTATATCAGGAGGATCGCTGGTGAGTAAAGATGTGCCTCCTTATATTAAAGCGGCACGGCAGCCATTGAGTTATGCCGGTGTCAATTCTGTGGGGCTTAAACGCAGGGGTTTTTCTATTGAGAAAATCAATCATATATTAGACATCTATCGTATTGTTTTTAATAAAGGACTTAATACTTCTCAGTCATTAGAATTGCTGGAACAGGAGTTTCCGGCTACTGATGAGCGAGATGGTATTGTCACTTTTATTCGGGAAAGTGGGAGAGGTATTATTAAACGCTACACCAAAGGGAATGGCGATGAAGATAACGGTCTCTGATCTGGGTAAGCGATTCAACCGGGACTGGATCTTCCGGCATCTTACATACACTTTTGAGCAAGGAGCTTCTTATGCTATTACGGGTTCTAACGGATCGGGAAAGAGTACTTTGTTGCAAATACTAAGTGGAAATATGCTTTTCAACGAGGGAAAGTGTGAGTGGGCGATTGGGCAGCAGATCGTATCGCCAGAAGCTATTTATAAGCAAGTATCTATTTGTGCCCCCTATCTGGAAGTAATTGAAGAAATGACATTAACAGAGTTTCTTGCGTTTCATGCCCGCTTCAAACCTTTTTTACCTACGTTGACGATAGAAAAAATCATTTCTTTATTAGGATTGCAAAAAGCTGCGCATAAACAAATCCGCTACTTCTCCTCAGGTATGAAACAGCGGGTGAAACTGGCGCAATGTATTTTTTCGGATACACTTCTTGTTTTGCTGGATGAGCCTTGTACCAACCTTGATGCTACAGGCATAGCACAATATCACTCACTCATTAATGAGTACTGCAAAGATCGCCTCGTTATCGTAAGTAGTAATGACGAAGTGGAGTACCGCTTTTGCCAGCAACGAATCGATATAAGAGACTTTAATTAACTAATTGTATCGATTAGTTTCTTTTCTCCCACGATCCATACAAGATCCCCTTCTTCAAAAATCATGGTTGATTCCGGATTAAGAATACGCTGCCCATCTCTTTCTATTCCTACTACCAGTCCATTCGTGCTGGTTTTAATTCCCGACTCACGGATAGACTTATGAATAAATGGTGAGTCGTGTTCAATGCGAAACTTCTCGAGTTCTACTTCTACGTCTTTATGCTTTTCTACTAGTTTTTTATCAGGACGTAAAATGGCATTCATCTTTTTTTCCTGCGCATCCGTACAAATAATAAAAAGCTTATCGCCCGGGTAAATGCGATCATTCCGTGTAGGCGGTATAATGGTGACCTGCCCTCTCTTTATCATAGCTACATTTACGCCAATAATTTCCCGCCATTTTAATTCTTCCAGTTTTTTTCCTATTACACTTGCTTCCGGGTCTACTTCAAATGTAGTCATGTGAGCATCCCAGGGAGCTAAGGCAACGTTTCGTTTACTGGCTTGTAGTTCCAGAATTTTCAATTTCTCCTGAAACTCTCTATCATTTAAATTACTGACAAAACGATTTTCTATTTTATCATAAAATTGTTGAATTCTCCTTCTGAAGAAAATGAAAAAGGAAATCATTAAAATAGCACCGTATATAGCGATGGATATAGAGAAAAACCGGTTTAATAAAAAGATAATGGAGAAAAGAGCCAGCCCCAGTTTTATACCCCGCATTACCCAGATAGGACTTCTGTGTTTTTGCTGAGCATAAATTTTTGCAAATGATTCATTGCGTTCATTGCGCACAATGAGTGCCCAAAGAAATGGCCCCATTAATAATAAAGTAATAAAGGCGGAAGTGATGCCTCCAAAAGCATATTCGGTATTAATAGCTATCCAGGGAACAACAAATTCTGCTGCGAGGTACACAATAGCGCCAATCAAGACAGAAAAAACGACTGTGTTGATGATAAAGGATTTTAATACCTTTTGGAAATCACTGGTAGCTGTGATGGTAGTGGCTTCCGAGCTATACCTTGTCAACGTTTTTCTTAATCGCTCGGGCAAATGCTTATCAATCCAATCATAAAAAGGAGAGCTTAATTTGATAAGGTAAGGAGTGGTAAATGTGGTAATACCCGATACGGCTACGATTATAGGGTATAGAAAATCACTGGTAGCATTTAGGCTCACTCCCAAGGCTGCAATGATAAAAGAGAACTCTCCAATTTGTGCCAGACTCATGCCCGTTTGTAAAGACACTTTCAATGAATTACCAGAAATAAAAGCACCCAGACCTGTAGTAAGAATTTTACCTACAATACAAATAACCGTGATGAGTAAAATAGGAACAGCATATTCTCCCATCATTTTTAAATCGATCATCATACCCACCGAAACAAAAAAGATTGCGCCAAATAAATCCTTTACAGGCTTTACTAAATGTTCAATACGTTCTGCTTTGGTGGTTTCCGCTAATAAGGAACCCATAATAAAAGCGCCTAATGCCGGAGAGAAACCTACCTGTGCTGCCAACAATACCATGGCAAGACACAAAGCAATAGAAATGATGAGGAGGGTTTCATCATTCATCAGATTTTTTGCTTTTTTCAAAAGCGTAGGTATAAAAAAGATACCTGTAATAAACCATAGCACAATAAAGAAGATAAGCTTACCTACGGAGAGTAGCATTTCGCTACCTACGAATTGCTGACTTACGGACAAGGTTGTCAATAAAACTAATATGGCAATGGTGATAAGATCTTCAACAATGAGGATACCAAATACGAGTGTGGCAAACTTTTTCTTTTTCAAACCCAATTCTTCCACCGCCTTAATGATGATGGTAGTAGAGGATACAGCAAGGGCGGCACCCAGGTAAACACTGTCCATAGATGACCATCCCATAACCTTTCCTGCACCATAACCTAACGCCGACATGCCCACTGCTTCAACAAAAGCTGAAACAGAAGAAGAGCCTCCTACCTGTGCCAATTTTTTAAAGCTAAATTCCAGACCAAGGCTAAATAACAAAAAGATAATACCTATTTCTGCCCATACCTTCACATTCTGCTCTTCATAGATAGAAGGAAACCAGGAGAAATGGGAGCTAATGAGTATACCGGAAATGATGTAGCCTAGTACCAGTGGTTGTTTTAGCCACTTAAAAATAATCGTGATAACGGCTGCTACGCCTAATATCAAAGCCAAATCTGAAATAAGATGAGGTATATGGTTCATCCAAAAAATAGTTTATCAAGCACGTAAGAAAAAGCACGTATGATATGACATTTTCACATCATTATTTTCACAATAGGATTACGCCCTACAAAAAATAATGAGAAGGGTGCAGATGGAGAAAATGATCTTTTAGGACCCTCTCCACATTGGCAACGCTGATCTTTTTGCTGGTTCTGTTGGCAAGAGTTATATCGCTCTGTTCAGGGTGTACCAGCTCAGCATTGCCGCATGCATTAGAAGAAAAAACAACTGCTCGTCGGAAAAAGTTCTTTTGGTCGGAACTTTTTATAGGAAATGAAGTGGGTGATAGCTGTTTGTACTTAGTAAAAACAGCCGTTGCCGAACTTTGTGAAAGCCGTTCTGCTGCTATAGATACTACTGCACTGCTCTTTACGCTTAAAAAGCAAAAGCCAATAAATAAAGCAATAAGCAGGTTTTTTTTCACGCTGCAAAGATACAAAAATAAGCCGTACGAACCCGGAAGGTGCGGCTTGGCAGGGTTTAGCGACGGCTGGCAATTAATAAGTTAAGGTCAGTGTATTTGAGGTCAAAACGATGACTGAGATAAAAGTTGGTAAGCGATCCTTTAAACAGGTAAATGCCACTACGCAGGTGCAGGCGATGCCATACAAGGTTTTCAAAACCACCCTCTTCACCGGCATCCAGTAGTAAGGGCATCAGCACATTGCTGATGGCTTGTGAAGCCGTGCGGGCAAAGCCGGAAGGGATGTTGGGTACACAATAATGAATCACGCCATACTTCATAAAAATGGGATGCTCATGGCTGGTGATTTCCGATGTCTCAAAACAGCCGCCCCGGTCAATACTTACATCAATAACTACCGATCCCGGCCGCATATTACTCACCATCTCTTCTGTAGCTACCATAGGGGTGCGCCCCGTTTGCGAGCTTAGGGCGCCTACAGCTACTTCACAGGTTTTTAATTGCTTGGCGAGTAGTCGCGGTTCTATTACAGAAGTCCACATACGCTGGCCAATATTATTTTGCAATCTCTTCAATCGTGATATACTGTTGTCAAAAACTTTTACAGAAGCGCCTAATGCCAGTGCCGCACGGGCTGCATACTCGCCTACAATGCCGGCACCAATGATAACAACTTTGGTGGGAGCTACACCGGAAATACCTCCAAGTAGCACACCCTTACCATGATTGGCCGATCCCAAGTATTGCGCCGCAATCAGCATTACCGCACTACCGGCTATCTCGCTCATGCTTCTTACTATAGGGTAAGAGTCGGCATCGTCCTTTAAATTTTCAAAAGAAACAGCAGTGATTTTTTTTGCCATCATACTCTCCAGTATGGAGGCTTTCAATACGGAAAGATGAAGCGGTGAAATAATGATCTGATTGTTCTGTAATAACGGAAGATCCTCGTCGATAACCGGAGCACTTTTTACGAGTATAGGCGCTTTAAATACTTCAGCCCGGTCATACACAATCTTGGCCCCGGCTTCACTATAATCTTTATCTCTGAAGTGGGAGGCGTCCCCGGCATTGTGTTCAATCATCACCTGATGGCCATTGCTTACCAGCACACTCACTGCATCCGGGGTAAGCGCAATGCGGTTTTCCTGAAAGGCAATTTCCTTGGGCATACCAATTAGCATACCTTCTGCTTTTGGCTTAATGTCTAAGGTTTCTTCAAGTGTTTCGTAACTGAAAGAAGTGCTTATCAGGGGCTTTTGCTGGCTCATGTAGTTGCGCTTGGACCTTGTTTACAAGGTATACTCAAAAGTACTTAATTCCGGTTGATTATGAGTTTTCTGGTGTGAGAATCTGCTTGTTGTAAGAATACCTGCACGGTGTCTTCCGGAAAAATACCGGGTGCTTTTTCCGGCCATTCTACGAGGCAAAGTTCACCACTGTACAGGCAATCTTCCACACCGGCCTGCACAGCTTCCTGCTCACTTTTGAGCCGGTAAAGATCCATATGAAAGAGAGCTCTTTGGGTACCTTCGCAATCATACGCGTATTCATTGATAATAGAAAATGTAGGACTGCCTACCGTGTCTTTTACTCCTTTATATAAGCAAAGGGCCTGTATGAATGTTGTTTTTCCCGCCCCCATTTCTCCATGAAAGGCAAATACTTTTTTTGAGCCTACAGCTTTCCAGAAAGTTGCCACCGCTTCTTGTAGCGTAGATAAAGTAAACACGATTTCCATGCTGTAAAATTATTGTAATAGCAACGATGTTGCTAATATATTCCCGCTTGCGCAAACGATCAGCCTCCAGGAGGGCGCTAACTTTGCAACAACAATTGTAAAGGATTGTTATACTATTAACAACAAGCATAAATTATACTAGATAATGGAAAAGATACAATGGAAGGTAGAAGGGATGGATTGCAATAACTGTGCAATTACCATTCGCAAATACCTAGAGAAAGAAGGCATGAAAGAGGTAAAGATCAATTTTGCCACTGGCGACGTAAGTTTTGATACCAGCCATAAGGATAAAGAAGAAAGCCTGGCAGAAGGGGTAAGTGGCTTAGGATATAAAGTGATAGGCTCAATGGGAGAGGGTAGCACTCATGCACATGACCACGGGCATTCAAAAGGGAATGGGTTCTTATCTACCCATTGGCAGCGTTTTTTATTTTGTCTTCCTTTCACGCTGATCCTCATGCTGCACATGATTCCTTCTTTGCATGATAGCTGGATTATGAATCCATGGATACAGTTGGGGTTGACAATACCTGTTTTTATTGTAGGCATGAGTTTTTATGGTAAAAGTGCTTGGAAAAGTCTGCGTAATGGTATTCCTAATATGAATGTATTGATTGCGATTGGCGCTACGGCAGCATTTGTGTATAGTTTGTACGGTACACTTACAGGGCAGGCGCATGATTTTATGTTTTATGAAACTACGGCTACTATCATTACACTGGTTTTTTTTGGCAATTATTTAGAAGAAGCTACCATTCGCTCTACACAAAAAGCATTGAATAAATTGGCAGTATCACAAAAAGTAATGGCCAATATGATTGCCTATGATGATAAATACCAGGAGCAGGTATTTCCTGTAGAAAGTGAGCATCTACGTTCCGGTGATTTGATATTGATAAAATCCGGCGAGCAGGTACCGGCCGATTGTAAAATATTATGGGGTGAGGCGGAAGTGAATGAAGCTATTATTACAGGAGAAAGTGTACCACTGCATAAGAAAGGAAAAGATATATTGATTGCAGGTAGTGTGTTGGTCAACGGAACGGTAAAAGCGCAGGTAACTGCAGCAGGCAACGATACCGTGTTGGCGGGTATTGTTAATTTAGTTACACAAGCACAGGGTGAAAAACCTCCTGTGCAGCAATTGGCAGATAAAATCAGTGCCATTTTTGTACCCGTTGTCTTGGGAATTGCCGCCATCACATTGATAGTTAATTGGATCATTCTAAAAGAATTTACACCTTCTTTAATGCGAGGGATTGCTGTATTAGTTATTGCCTGTCCTTGTGCGATGGGACTAGCTACACCGGCTGCTATTGCAGTAGGGTTGGGTCGCGGCGCAAGGCGAGGGGTATTGTTTCGTAATGCTACCAGCCTGGAGTTATTTAAAAATATTGAACAAGTAGTGTTTGATAAAACAGGTACATTAACAACAGGCAATTTTACCATTGCCGGTTTTCAATCTTTCGAGCTATCGGAAGAAGCGTTTCAGCAGGTTGTTTTTAGCTTGGAAAAGTATTCCATCCATCCAATTGCCAAAGGCATTACGCAAGGCTGGAAAACCAAGCAGGAAATAAAATGGGAGAAAATAG
>CAZPPM010000070.1:0-16605 GCA_964588445.1 uncultured Citrobacter sp. | reverse complement strand
TTTCATGTGACATCGCATGCCCGTCACCCATCATTTCCATGTGATGGTGGTCATGAACCGGTTCCATACTGACCACCAGCCGGGTAATCATATGATCGCGGTTGCCATTGTATATATTGCCGCTAAAAATCCCCCAGCCAAAGCCGGCCTCTATTTTAAGCTGATCAATTGCAGCGCTTGGTAATTCGTGCGAACAAGGCGTCAGCGTATTGTCCTGCGGCATACAAGGCACATCAGCCCAAACGCCATTCGGCAGAATGGTACATGCAACGGCAGCGAACAGCACAACAGAAAAACACCGGTTAAAACATTTCATACATTCAAATATCATTATCGTACAATACCTTGTGATAAAAACAATTCCGCGCATGACAAAACGGATTATAAAAAATCAACCTACGCTAAGCAGATTCAGAACCTGTTCAAGATCTCGATCAAGAACCGTAGGTTGGCGATGAGCTTGCGAATCCCAACACGCATACGCAATATCCACCGTATAAATTAGGGTTCATTGCACTCACCTCCAACCTGCTGAATTGCGTAAACAACACGCACGAGTGAATAGAATGAAAAAGCGGAGCATACGCAATATGTAAGCATATTGCGCTTGATTCTAACGCCGCAATGCGCCCGTCAGTGAGATCTTGATTTTTTATCGTTCAACTTCCAATCATAATCCAGAAAACGCACCTTGAAATTACCCGTCGCAATCCGCATTCTCTCCTGCGCATTGTCCGCCAGACTGTCCGCATAATGCACCAGAAAATGATTCAACGAATGCCAACCGCCCCATCCCCTTTCAAAATCCTCGGTATACCTGTCGAACATTTCCGATATTTCCAGATCACCGGTCGACGCATTAAAGCGATTGCGCGTGCGGTCTTCCAGAAAAGCCCGGGTCGCGATTTCCAGTTGCTCATCCAACCGCTCGCCGACAAAGGCCTCGTTGAATAATCCCGGGCAGCCAATTGCCGCACAATTCATCGCAAAATGAATGCGTGGCTCGTCGTAATCGCCGGGATTACGGATCATGCCATGTTCAATATCATCCAACGAACGCGTCTGACCCAGCAGCGGCACGAATTCCTTTTTCCAGGGACTGCGCAAAAATGACCCCAGATCCTTGATCGAATCGAGTTTCGGGTAACGCGTCAGAATCAGATCAACAGTAAACGCATTGTACGCATTAATCAAAAACGCCAACTGCTCCGCTTTGCTCCAGCCCACGAATGCGGCCTCATTCACCGCTGACAACTGCGCTAAATAACGCTGCAACACCAAGCGGTCCTGCAAAAAAGCGGCATAATCAACCTGACTCGCCCGCCCCTGATGAATCAACACAACATGTTCATGCAACAGCGCGTCCCAGAGCCTGTGCGTATGATCAAACTGCTGCGCAACAGCAGTATTCGCAACCATCCAGAAAAACAAAAATGCCAATAGTGATCGTACCCAGCGCATCATTTTATTATGCCTTATAGAAATACTCACATTCTACATTTGCTGATTCGTTTCAGCCCTTCAATTTCCTGGGTATTCATACTCAAGTTCGGCTACTTCTGCCTGATAGGATACCATTTTGGTTTGCAAATATTCGATATAGCGCAATGCCTCCTGCTGTAGCGAATCCGGTAGCGTTTCAAACGCTTCAATCAGTTGTTGTGTCATTTTTTTCATGATGTTAGCACCTGTTTTAGCTGTTTAGATAGTTGATCGTTCTTGATAAATGACTGGTACAACAGTTCCAACAGTTCTGGTGAAAAAACTCGAACATCATCACTACCGGTAATTGTCCAAAAACCGGGTGAATACCTTGTATGCAGAGAAGTCAAACTTTGGATCGAGCGCGAGCACATGATCTCGCAGCACTCTGTGATCATCACCCGCACGGCCACGGCTCCAAGTCTGTCCATTCCCCTGTATCCCGTCGATGAGGTTGATGCAGTCGTCAATCTCATAATATTTCAGTAGCGGACGAATTGCTTCATCGAATCGACGATCCGCCGTATCGTAATTGGTACTTACGACATAGTATTTACTTGCAAGGCGTAAAAGCAACCTCGCCCAATCATGCGAATCTGAGATGAGCAAAAGATCGTTCCATGTCGCACGATCTATTTGGGGACGGTCTTCTCCCACCATCCATTCGCCCAATCGTTTGGCATGCTCTTGCAAATTCGCTACCGTGAACCAAGCAAGGCAACGGGCTGAGATGTCATTTTCTGCAGCCTGTTGAATCTTCACCTTTGCGTGATCTGCAAGTGATCCATAAAGGCTCGCCTCTCGTGACAAGAAATATATAAGGCGAACAACCGGCGCACCGCCTGCTGCAATTGTGCTGAAATAGTCCCTATCCGTCTCTACCTGAGATCGAAATTGGGCGGGATTTCGCGCGAAAAGCAAGCGCAGTGCACTGTAGTTGATGGCGCGATTCTTCTCACACTGCGCATCGGTCAGCCTAAACACGAACTTCCACAGCGACCTAAAGACAACCTTCTCGACCTCTGGGTTAAATCGAGAGAAGTACTTGCTCTCCAAATATAGCTTCAGCTTCTTGTCATCGATCAGAATTCCAGATGCCTGCTCGAGATCTTCCACCAGCTCATTTATGATTTGCTTCGACAAAATCGGCGCTTTGGTCAGTACTCCGTCGAGAGTGTTCCGAATAAGCGCGCGAGCCGTCTCACGGTTTGGTCGATGCAGTTGGAAGTTCGCATTGACTACCGGGTGAGCGGCGAGATGACGTTGACGCTGCAGATGCAGCAAATTTTCCCGCTCGGCGATGTCAAGAAGTTGTGTCTGCTCGGCCACCGACTCAACGAGCTTCGTCTCCCAAATCGGAGATCGTTCGTTGTCCTGCTGCAGCTTGCCGATGTCCGCAAGGATGTCCTTGGCCTTTGTGTCGCCGTATAGATCGACGAGGTTCTGCAGCTTGAAGAGCAGGTCGCAGACCGCGACCGACCAAAGCATCACGACCGATGACCGGTAGTTGCCTGCCGCGTAGCAGCTCAATACCTCGTAGAAATATTCCTTGGTGCGCGCATCGAAAATCTGCGTCGCGCGCTGCTCAATTGAGTATTCGTCCAGCATCACGCCCCCTGACCAACGATCTCGACATAGCCGATCAATTCGGCCGAGTAGCTGCCATCACCATTCGCCGCGCCTTTGTGCTTGAGCTCGCGCTGCAGCGTGGGCTCGACAGCGCGTGAAAAGAGGTCGAGCCGCTGATCCGGTATGAATCTCGGCGTGGCTGTCGGGGCCTGCAGGTATCGTTCACATTGCCGCTCCACCGCAGGCACCCGCGTTCCGTCTTGCTTGACCGCAATCGGCTGAACCACCACGCGGCGCTCGCCGTTCTTGCCGGAGGTCTCGACCATCCAAAATGACAGCAGTACTGGGTCGTCGACGTCGGCCGCAACAGCAATTCCAAGATCTTCTGGCGGCACGATGCGCCATCGGCCAAGCTCTTCCTGCACCAGTGGGTGATCCAGTCCCATCAGCTCCACGTTGTCGTTACTCGTGGCAGTCTCTCGATTCAACGTAAACCGGGCCTTGCGCGCACCATCGACGGTCACAAGGTCATAGGTGTCGTCGTCCACTTTGACGAGCCGCTGCTGCCGATCTGCCACCGCCGCCGACATGAATCGCACCAATCGATCCAAGCTGGACGACACATCGGAAAAGGGCTTGTAGTCGTCGAGACTGAAGCCTTCGAGGTCTTGGAACAGGTCAAACACGACCTGCCGCGCTTCGCGCGAATTCGACAGAGCAGCTTCCAACTCCACCTTTGTCCGCTTGAGCTCGGGGTCTGACAGCGCCTCTTGGTACAGGCGGTCGTAGTTGAGCCGCTCGGAAAGTTGGCCAAGAATCTGTGCACGCAGGTCTTCGGCGACGTTGCCTTGCTCATCGACCTTGCCTACCGTCTTGGCGATCTCGACCAGCTTCTCGTCCAGCATCAGGAAGATGCGGCCTTCGATGGTGTCGGACAGCACAAGGTTGTAGACCTGTGCCGTGTGGTTCTGTCCGTAGCGGTGGATGCGACCGATTCGCTGCTCCACGTCCATCGGGTTCCACGGCAAATCGAAGTTGAACAGGATGCGCGCGAACTGCAGGTTGATGCCCTCACGACCAGCAGCCGTACAAACCAGCACGCGCGGGCCATCCTTCTGGCGGAAGCGGCGCTCCGCTGCAACCTTGGCACCGTGATCACCTCCACGCAGCACCGCTACACCCTGGCCAGGGAAGGTCTGGTCGATCTCCCTCGCAATCAAGTCCACCGTGCCAAGGTAGGTGGCAAACACGACGATTTTTTCGTTCGGATTTTGCCGCCACAGGATACCCAAGCCGTCGAGCAGCTTCTGCGCCTTGGTCTCTCGCTGCTGCGGGAAGACCTTGAGCAGATCTCCAATGCGCAGCCGTTCTTCGGGCAGGTGCAGTTCCACGACAGCCGATACGGCTTCTTCAGCGTGGGCAGCTCCATATTCGCTGCCATAAGGGTCGGAGGCCAGCTCCAGCGCTTCCTCGTCCAGCTTCTTGACCAGTCGATACTTGAGGTCGGCCAGCACACGGTCCACTTCGCTCCGGCCGATGCTGTCGCGCGCGAGGTTGAATTCTTCGTGGATCAGCTCGCGGGCTTCATCGGTCAGCCGCTCGCGCCCCTCGATGTCCAGGTCTTTGTCCCGCAGGAATGCCTCGTGTAGCGTAAGCATCAGCAGACGGCGCTTCATCGTTCGCCGAACGGCAGCAAAGCTCGACGCAGCAATCTTCTGAAAGATGGCCATTAAGAAGCCAAGGGCGCGCCCTTGGCCACCCTGGCGACGCGCAAGGTCGAAGCCATCTTCCAGGTATTCACGCAGCTTCTCGTAGAAGAGGCGCTCTTCCGGGCCCATCAGGAAGGACTCGGTATGCACCCAGCGTCGTGCAAACAGCGGCGAGCCATCCGGCTGACAGGCGTCCGCCTTCGTGCGACGGAACATCACAGTGTTCAGGCGGTACCGGTGTTCCAGCATTTCCTCGGGGCTGCCGAATAGCGTCGGATTCAGCAGTTGCGCCAGCATCCAGAACTGGAAGTGATTGCCCTGGTGCGGCGTGGCCGAGAGCAGCATCAGATCACGCGAGTGGTCTTTCAGCGCCTCGGCCAGCTTGTAGTTTTCCGTCTTGCGTACCTTGCCACCGGTCTTGTAGGCCGTGAGATGGTGCGCTTCATCGAACACCACCAAATCCCAACGCGGCGCGTCCAGCAGGCGCTTGATGCGCGCCGGGCGCTTCAGTGTGTCGATGCTGGCGATCAGCCGGTCGTGCTTGGCGAAGGCATTGGTCTTGCGATCGGTGATGTCGCCCTCGGAGCCGAACACCTCGAAATCGAGGTTGAACACCTCGTTCAATTCGCGGTGCCAATTGTTCACCAAGCCAGCGGGCACCACCATCAGCGCGCGCGTCAGTTCGCCCCGGCTGGCCAGCTCGCGCAGGATCAGCGCGGTTTCGATGGTTTTGCCCAAGCCCACTTCGTCCGCGATCAGGTAGCGCCGGGGCGACGCGGTAGCAATGCGGTGCGTCAGCACCACCTGGTGCGGCAGCAGGTCGATCTTGGCCGAGGTCAGCGCCGAGGCGCTTTCCATCACCGGCAGCGCGTGCGCCTCATAGGACAGCCATGCCTTGCGCCCACGCTCCGCGCTGCCATCCACGGCGCGCAGGATGCGCTCGGTACGCGTGAGTTCGCGTCGCAAGGAAGCGACGGGCACACGGCGTTCACCGACGCTGAAGAACACGCGCAGGTAACCATCGCGCGCCGGGTCGAGCACGACGCCTTGGCCGTACTCGTGGTGAGTGATGCGTTCACCGGGCTGAAACAGGGCATTGACGTCCGTCATGCAGCCTCTCCACCCAAGGCTTCCAAGCGACTCAACCAGTCGTCGAAATGCGGGCAAGCCGCGCGAACCGTCGCGATACCGATCTTCTCCAGCAGCGTAGGGCCGTCCGACGTTTCCTTGTAGTCGTCCACCAAACTGTACAATCGCGCTTTCGGGTGCGTGGTCACACCGTGATTGATCAGTTCCGGCGCACCCGCTTGCTGCACGGCGGTGCGCAATTTGTCAGCCAGGTGTGCCTTTCCAAAGTGCGCCTCGACAGCATCCGATGCGCTGAACAGCCACGCCTCGAATTCGTGCAATGCCAGAAATGGAATGAACCGCTGATGGTTCAGTTCCGCCGCAAACCGGGCTTGCAGCGCGGCAACGTTCTCGTGCGCAACACCCACACCCAGCGCCTCCTGCAAACCGGGGAAATCCTCCGGCAACCCGTAAAAATCGAGCAGCGTGCTCACCCACGCATCGTCGTCGTGGGTCAGCGGTCGCAAACTCCTGAGAATCTGGTTCCAATTCGACACACCGCCACGAAACCCGCCACCGCTGGACAAACGCTTCGTCCATAGCACGATGGGCGGCTGTACATACACACCGTGCTGCGCCAGATGAGGCGCGAGCGTGTGCTTGACGAAGATTTCCTCGGACTGGCCCTCCACCAGCATCAGCAGCCGCGTCATGGGCGGCCTCCAAGGACATTCTTCTCCCACAGTTCACCGATGCTGAATTCATCCAACCAACCCTTGAGTTTTTCCGCATCCAGACGATTGAAGGTCGTCTTCAAGCCATCGTTCTCCGCAACGATCACATCCTGCGGCGCGAAGTTGTTGAGCAGCGTCACCGACTGCGTCGCCAGCAGCACCTGCACGCGCTTTGACGCCGCCTCCAGCATCTCGGCCAGAATGCGAATGGCGAAGGGATGCAAACCCAGCTCCGGTTCGTCCAACAAAATCAGCGCAGGCGGATTCGGTTGCAGCAGCAGCGTGGCAAGGCAAATGAAACGCAAAGTACCGTCGGACAGCGAATAGGCATCGAAGTACACCTCCGAACCCTTCTGCCGCCATTCCAGCTTGATCTTCTTCTCGTTGAGCTTGCTTGGGGCCAGCACGAACTTCTCGAAGAACGGCGCAACCAGCCTGATGTGCTCCTCAATGTGGCGGAACTGCACCGGGTGCTTCTCTTGCAACCAGTAAAGATAAGCGGGCAGATTGGCCGCATCGGGGCGGAAGAAGCGGTTGTCGTCCACATCCACTGTTTGCTTGGCGGGCGAGGTGTCTGAGGTGTCGTGGAAGTGATAGACCACAAGATTACGCACCTTGGGGAACACGAACTTTGGAATCTTATTGTGGTACGAAGCGGCAGCTTCTTCCAGCTTGCTCTCCTTGTGACCCACGGCAATGGGTTCGCCATAACTCCAATAGCCGCTGTACTCCACGCGCTCATATTCGAAGATCAGCGAGTCCTGCGCTGCCTTGAGCTTGAAGCCGTAGGAGTTCTGGTCAAGCGCGAAATCCAGCGACAGCGCGGGCGTCGTCTTTCGTCCGTGATGCAAAAACCGATCGGGCTCGCTGGCGATGTAGAGCTGAAGGTTATGGGACAGCACACGCTCCAACAGCCGGAAAGCGCCGATCAGGTTCGACTTGCCCGATCCGTTTGCGCCGATGACCACGTTGAGATCGCCCAGTTTCAGTTCGGCGCTCTCGATGGATTTGAAGCCTTCGATTTTGACCTTCCGCAAGGTTTTCATCGTAGCCTCCTAAGTGATTCGCAGATGGAACAAACCAGCGGACTTGCCGCCGTTGCGCAACAGAATCTCCTGCGGGTATTCGTTGGCTTCGCCCCACAGAATACGGCCAAAATCAATCTGATGGCCGTGGGGTGTGTAGCACAGCCAGCCCACCGCGTCGGTGGATGTCTGCACCCGGATGCGGTTGTGGCCTGTGGGCAACCAGAAAACCAATGCGGCTTGCCCGTCATAGGCATCCTGAAAAGACAGAATGGCCTTCTTCACAGCATCGCCCAGCCACGCTTCTGCGTCATTGGGGATCAGCAGGTCGAGGCCCGCATCCAGCCCGGCTACTACCAGCGTCTGGTTGTCGTTGCTCAGCAAATCATCAGGCCAATGGCCGACGGCTTGCAGGAACTGGCGCAGGCTCCACACTTCGCTGGCCACGCAAATCTGGTTGCGCGCTTCCTCGTCCCACAGCCAACTGGTACCGCGCCGCTGCCACACCGTATCGCGCAATTGTCTCATCGCTCGTACTCCTCTTCGTAATCGAACAATGATCTCTGCATTGGCTGAGGTACCTGGCTGGCGTGCCATTCGTTGTAGATCAACACCGCCCGCGAGGTGGCATTACGGAATAGCTGATCCGGGCCGTTGCGATGTAGCCATTCCAACAGCGGTTTCAGCGCGACGTGCGGTTTGAAATTATCGTTCTTCAGCGTGTCCGAAGCGTTGATCCCGCTGCCGTCGAAACACGCGCCGATCAGCACCAGCGCCTGATCCAGATCGGAAGTCAGGCGGCGGCGGTGCTTGCCCGACCACTCGCGCGCAAACTCCAGCGGATCGGTGCGGGTGAATACCTTGTTTTTCTCCGCACACCAACCGCGTTGCACGAACTCATCCGGCGTAGTGATCGAACCTTTGAGGAACTTCTGCAACTGGTCGCGCTTCAGCTCATTGGCCGTGCTGAAGGTGCGCAGGAACTGGCGCGTCATCGGCTCGGCGTTGACGGGCAGTGATTCCTTGCCCTTGTCGGCGTCGTCGTCAATGAGTTGGTTGATGCCGACCAGCGCGTCCTTCACCGAGATCGCGCGGCCTTCGTCCACGAACACCTTGCCGTAGTGGCGCGAGAAGTATTCCAGCGCCTTACCGCGCCGGATGACCTGAATGTCGGCGGCGGGCAGACCTTCCTTGGCGTGGTTTTCCAGCATGGCCTGCAACTGGCGCACGTCGGCCATCACCTCACGGCGCATGCGGCCCCAGCTCACCGGCTTGGGTTCCTCGGTGCGCTTGCGGCAGACGTGGATGATGTCGTACTCAATGGTCTTGGAGCCGAACTCGCCTTCGCCCTTGGTTTCGTCGGAGCGGATGGGATACGTCGCTTCAAGGTAGTAGCCCGCGTCGAACAGCGACTCCAGCACCGCCACCCACGGCTCATCTTCGCTGTGGTGGAAGGTGAAAGCCAGAATGCCGCTGGGTTTGAGCACGCGATGCGCTTCGCGCCAGCATTGCGTGAGCAGACGCTGGTAGAAGCCATCCGGGTCTTCCGGCTCGCGGGCGCGGTTGGCCACCGCCTCCAGCGACTTGGGCGTGTACTCGGCGCGGAAGTAATCCGGATACTTGTCTTTCAGCGCGAGGCGCAGCCAGACATAGAAGAAATCGGACAGCTCCGAGTAATGCAGCAGGCCACCGAAAGGCGGGTCGGTAATGACTAAATCAAGGCTGGCGGAGGCGACATGCGTGAGATCGGTGGACGAACCTTGATATACGCCAACCTCACCAACCGCATCACCGGGGAAGACCTTTTCGCTTTTTCCCGCAAGCTGTTCGGCCAAGTCCGGCGAACGCCGCTTCAATGCCTCAAGGCTGACGGCCTCCCACGGGTTGAGTGTCCACTCGCGTCCTTCGACAATGCCTTCGACGCAAGCTGCCCAGTTTCCACGACCTAACGCGGGAAACACGCAGTTTTCGACAACAGTAGATTTCGGGTGGAAATTATTGTTTGCAAACTGAGGTTCGAGTTTGTCGCCGCTTACATTCCAGAGCGTGAAAAGGCTCTGATTCCGTAGGTATTGTTGGAAAGCACCAAGCACAAACTCACGTACTTTCCAGTCGTAGCTACCGACGTTCACGATGGCCTTCAGCAACTGCGCGTGAACCAGCAACTGGCGCGGGTTGAACATCGTCCACCAATGCGTAAAGCCGTGATTGGGCACGCCGCCTTGCAGGTGGTGAGTCATGAAACCGTAGGCCAATTCGGAGCGCGGCCAGTAGTCCTTCAGGTCGACGTCTTTGCGTGCTTCCCATTCCGCGAACGCGGCGTCGTACTGCCGAGCGTGTGCCGTATCGTAGGCAGCGAAGAAGCGACCGCCGTAAGGCTTGCCCGCCGCATCGCGCTTAGGCGCATAGCCCTGTACCGAGTAGGACGCCATCGGCCCGGTCTTGCCCGTGGCCTTGATTGTGGTCAGCACATCCTGCACCGTGCCGCAGGCCGAACAGGCGTAGTGCGATTTCTTCGGAACCGTGCCTTTCTCCGGCGCGAAGGTGATACCCGTTTCCGGGTCGGTCACTTCATCCGGCAACGTGCCGCGTACCTCCAACAGGCGAATCTTCGCGGCGCGTGCCGCATCCCAGCGCGTGGTCGCCGCCACGTCATCCTGCGCCGAGCCGCCGTAGGGCTGGCCGTTAGCGTCCTGCTTCGCTTCGCCTGCCAACCACTGCGGATGCACCAGCAGGCTTAGTTCCACCTTCTTGTTCTTGCCCTTGCCCAGCTTAATCTGTCCGTTTTTTCCATCTATTACCAAGCCATCTTTGGCGTGGATATATGCCGGATCAGAATGGCCGCAATGCGGACAGACCACACCTTGTGTTTCACCCAAAATGGCATAAGCCGCTTCTGTGGGGGCCACATAGAGCGGCACATCGGGCGCCATACGGGCGGCTTTTTCCTCGATGTCAAAGTCACCATTGCACTCGCGGCAGCGGTGCTCCCAGTGTTTGATGCTGATGCTCTTCACCGCCATCACCGGCCTGGTCATGATCGGCGTGCGGTGGCCGCAGCCCGTCACCTGACATGGGCCGTGCTTGGCCCAGAAGGTGTAGATGACTTCCGGGCCTTCATAGCGGTAGTCCTTGCGCTCGTCGCGCGGGATGGCGAGCGGATCGAAGTCGGCGGGCATCGCCTTGTTGCTGGGCAGATGCGTCCACGTTCCCTTCTCGCCGTTGGGGCCGTCGCAGTAGTAGTACGGCATGATCTGCGGCTTGACCTCGGCCTCGATATCGGCGAGCAGCTTCTTCACTTGCTCCAGATCGACATTGGCCAGTTCCTGCTTGACCACGAACCACGCGACCGGATTCAGGTCGTTGCCGATCATCTGCATGCCGAGACGCGAGCCTTCCACCAGCGTGGTACCGCCGCCCATGAAAATGTCCGCCACCTTCAGATGCTTGAACGCGCCTTTCTTCTGGTGGTTGGCGTAGTAGTTGTCCCACACCAGCTTGGCCGCGTGCGAAGTGTCTTCCGGCGCTTTGGTTGCCGCCGCGATCAGCATGGAACGGAACACGCTGGAACGCCGCCGTGCCCACCATTTGGACATCTGGTAGATGGGCTTGCCCGCGTTGCCTTCGATGATCGCCACCTGATTGACCGGCAGGATGGGGAAATCCACCTCCAGGCAGGTCTTGGGGCGGTTCGGGTCGTTGAAGTCCACCGTTTCCAGCGCGACGGCCTTGCCTGCGCCGACGGTCTTGGCGACTTCTTGTGCGAGTAGTTCTTTTTTTGTTGCCATTTATGGTGTGCCTCCAACGGCGCCGACCGCGATCTGTTGTTGGAGTCGGGTGCGAAGCTGTTGGTAAATGGGAATTTGGACGCCTTCGGCGACTTCGAGAGTGACTGCCAAGCCGTAGGGAGTGGCGACGTCAAGATGTGCAGTTGCATCCTTTTTGCAAGCAACGTGCAACAAAATGCTGTCGCCATCCTGATATGCAGCGATCTGGTCTGTGCCTTCTAGCACCTCATGCTGTACCGTTCCACGCAGCACTTGATTGTGATCTCCGTCTTGGCGTGCGAGCCTCAATGGCAAATCTCCCCACTTATTGGTCGGGGATAATTCAAGCTTTGCTTCGCGGTAATTGCGATGATCTGGATTGACAGGGCTGAACCATGCCAGCGTCACCACCATTCGACGCCACACCTGATTGCTGGAAAGGCCAGGTGGTAGCGGCAGCCGATACTCGTGAACTTCATTCTCACGAATTTCGCCACACCCGAGCACAGTGCCGCGCTGTTCGGTACATGCCAGCACCCGCTCAATTTGAACCGAGCCATAGCCGAGATAGCGTGCCATCACCTCTTTGAACTGGCGTGAGTTATCAGACGTTTTCAGCGAGGCGGTGATTGCCTTGCTGGCATCGCCATCCTGCTTGGCCCCATGCACCAGCAGCGCCTTGATGAGTACGGAAATCAGCCCTTGCGGAATGTCCTCTCTGCGTTCCGCACGCAGCGCATCAAGCACTTCATAAATGCGTGCCGCGCTGCGCGTGGCAAGGGCTGCGGCGTTGCTGGTGCCGCGTGTATGGGCGGTTTGCGACAAAGCACCAGCCTGATTGCTGTCCCAAGCTACCTTCTGCCCAGGTGAAGCAAGACCACCATCCAGTTGATAGACGGTTTGGCTATCCAATACCGGCGTGCGATACAGTTGCCGACCTCCTGGAAGTAGTATTTCCGGCTTGATGGAACGGCGAAACCCATGCCCGAGCCGTGCAGCAGGGCTAAACAGCGACGTGTTGGGCAGCAGGTCTGTACGCTGCCCCTGATGGTAGTTATCAACGCCGTCGGAGTGTGTCGCGCCGACCGTGATGGCATTGATAGATTCTGCTGGGGACAGGATTCGCCGCCCGGACAACTGAGCCTGAATGCACTTCAGCACATGCTCGACTTTTTTGGGGTCGGTCAAGGCCAGATAGTCCGGTCCAGACAACGTAATGTCAATGGCCTCGGGATAGTTCCCAGCGCTGACGCAGAAAAGCACACGGTACTTCCATGACAGCCAATCCAGTAGTCTTGCCCAAGGGCTGGGTGTGTGAATGAAAGGGCGTGCGGGGTCGCCGATGGAGAGATTGATGACGCAAACGCTAGGGGCCTGTGCAGGCACCGCGCCTTCGCCTTCGAACATCCGCCGAACCGCGCGCGCGATACGGTCCTCGAAAAATACTTCGTCGGGGACATGCTCACTTCGGCTCATGGAGTGAGGATCTGGCTGCATGATGGGCAGCACATACACCAAACGCGGCAAGGGAGCGGATTCGCCGTCCACCAGTTCTCCATGCACCACCAGAGACGCCATTGCCGTGCCGTGCTTTCTTTCACCCGGTTGGTACTGCGCAGAAAGATTGTCCGGGTCGTCCAGCAACAATCGCCCCTTCAGTGCCTGATGCTGCACATTGGGCGCACCATCGAGAATGGCCGCGATGGGGGGCAGGTTAACTACCCCTTCGGCTATTTCTGTATCAACGCCTTCGCCGTCTTCCGTGACTGCAAGGCTTTGCCCGGTGGGGCGGAAATACATGACGCCGTGAAACTTGAAAATCTGGATGTCGGTGTCGTGAGCCTCGGAATCCAGATCGTTCAAAAGCTGCCGGATGCTTTCTGCGGGCAATTCGGCCTTGATCGCATGAAAGGCGATTTCCGGCATGTCGATAAAGCTGCTCAATGTGCGGCCACCAGCCGCTTCCAGCAATGCGACAACATTGCGCTCGCCCTGCCTGCGTCTGTCTTCTGATTTGCGATAGAACAGCTCGATCTGACAGTGGATTGGTTGCGCCGGATTGATGGGGTCGAGCAAATCTCGCCAGCGATCCAGCATGCCTGTCTCGCGCAGCGCCTCTTCAATTCCCCAGCGGCGGATTTGAACAATCTGGTTGAACACATCGCGCCATTTTGTTTTTCCGGTTGGCAGCATTTTGTTGTCCCGCCACTTCTCCCACAGCGAGAGAAGCTCCCGCATTCCTGCTTCGTTGCCGAGCGACAGGAACATCCGTCCTTTGACTGCCTTGTTCGTGCGCTCTCCTTTGGTGTTGCGCTCGAAGAAATCCTCGTCAGGCGGAATGTCGTCAACATCCCATTCACCCAGCCATTCAAGCCCGATGGCTTCGACGGCCTGCCGGAATTCGTTGACGCTGCCTGCGATCTCTATCACCAAAACGGTTTCAGGCTCGAAGCCAGCGACGGAGCCGCTGACGCTGGCTTTGTAGCGGTCGAATTCTTGCTGTAGCGCAGTCAGTTGCGCGCCCAAACGTACCACCTGCCTTCCATGTCCGGGAACATGGGGCTGGCTTGATGGGAAGCCATTTCCCTTAGGCGGTGCGATGGTTTTCGCCTGCGGGAACACCAGAAGAGGAAGAGATGTTGCCATCAGCTATTCCCTCCCTCTTTGGCGGCTTCCTTGACTGTTGCCGCGTCCTTACCTGTGGTGGGCTTTAAACGGCCTTTCCATTGCTCCAGCTTCAGCTTGGTCACTTGCTGGGCGTTTTCCGTTTTCATGTCGAGAACGGCGCGGCGAACCACCCCAAGGCAGAACTCTTCGGCTTCTGCGAAATTCAACCCCAGCAGATGTTTTGCCAAGGTTGCTGGTTCATACCCAAAATTGACACCGCACCGTTGCCCGATGGAGGAGATGTAGTGCGTCAGTTGGTCTCGGGTGGGGGTTGGCAGCTCAATGCGCAACTGGAAGCGTCGCCAGACGGCTTTGTCCAGAAGTTCAGGGTGATTGCTGGCGGCGACCACCACTACATAGTCGGGCATTTCATCCAACTGCAGCAGCATGGTACTGACGACGCGCTTGATTTCTCCCGTTTCATGGGTATCACCGCGCTCTTTGCCCAAGGTCTCAAATTCATCAAAGAACAGAACGCAGCGCTGTGTTCTGGCGTAGTCCAGAACACTCCTCAAGCGGCTGGATGTTTCGCCAAGATAGCTTCCTACTAAAGTTTCGTAGCGGATAACGATGAGGGGATACATCAGCTCAAATGCCAGTGCTTCAGCCAGCGTTGTTTTGCCGTTGCCTGGCGGGCCTGCGAGCAAGATGCGGTTTCTGGCGCGCAGGTTGTGTGCGTGCAGCAGTTCTGCACGATGCTGTTCTTCCACAAGCTCTTGTATCTGCGTCTTGATTTTTTCAGGCAGCACCAAGCTATCCAGGTTGCGCTCTGGTGTGATCTCGTAAAACAGTTCTTTTTGTGGGTTGCTGCTGTTCATCTTGGTGGTCGGTGGGCGAACGGCTTGAGTAGCGTTGGGTTGCAACGCTTTAGCCAGTCGCTCCGCGAGCAGTCGATGTCCCTTCTGCTTTTCCTCTTGAATCAGCCCTTCTGCGGCTTTGCGGAAGGCAAGCTGATCCCCGCTGGTCGCGGTTTTGACGAGATCAACCAATAAATCAGCTTGTGCCATTAGCCCATGCTCCGAAAAATGTGTTCCAACTTGCTCATCCGCTTATCTCAAGCCAAGGCGATAGCACTTCCAGCAGCGACAGGCCGCCATGCGTGAGCGTCGGGTAGCCGCCCTGGCTGCGCCACTTCCTGCGGCCCAAGGCCAACAGGTGCGCGCCGTGAGGACTGTTGATCTGCAATGCGACGGGCGGCACGAAGGGGCCGGTGTCACCCGTGCCCGTCTTGCTGCGCCCGCTGGAAAAGGTCTGCTTGAGGAACTGGCCGACCTCGCCATCCGCGTCGGGGAAGTAGCCGGTGGCCGCATAACCGTGGTCGGAGGTGATGACCAGCCGCCGGCCGGTTGCCAGCCGCTCGACGAAGGCCCAGAAGTCGTCGCTGGACAGTTGCTCGGCCACGTCCTTCGTCAGCGGTTCCAGCCCTTGGCCTGCGCCGGAGCCGTCGTGCAGCTTGGCGTCAGGCCAGTGGTGCCAGAAGATCTGGTTCGGCGCACTGCCGATCAGGGCTTCGCAGTCCTTCCAAGGCAAATCCACCGATTCGGTGCTGGCGGCTTGCAGCTTGTGCGCGAGGCCGCCGCCGTTGTTCTGGAGCTTGCTGCGGCTGGCGAAGCCGAGCGCACGGGCGAACTCATCGGTTTCGCCGGGTAGCTCGGAAGCGTTGGCGCTGACCTCGTGCAAGGTGAAGCCGTGCTCCTTCGCGCCCTGCAACAGCCACGGCAGTTCGCGCAAGCTGAGACCATCGAGGATCAGCACGGCTTTGGCGCTGAAGGGTTCGGCCCACCAGCGCACCAGGCGATCCGAGGTGCGCTCGACGTTATTGCCGAAGACTTGCCACAAGTCCCATCCGCTGGAGGAGAGGAACAAATCCAGCTCGCCGATTTCGCGGTCGCGTTTGACGACCTCGCTGGGCGCGTTGCCTGCGGCCAGCGGCTTGCGGGCAATTTCGACCGCGTGGCCGACGATGACGCGCCATGCGTCGGCGTCCGAACCCTGCGTCAGGGCGTGCAGTGCGGCGGCGATCAGTGCCATCAGTCGTCCTCCTTCTCAAGGTTCAGCTCGAAGGTCATGCCTTCAGGCAGTTTCTTGAGCAGTTCCTTGAGCTGCGCGCCGGTGGCGGTGGAGACCTTGATGGACACCTCCGCCACCTTGGTGGCCGGGCCGATACCCCAGCCTTCGATCTTGCCGATCAGGTTGAGCGGTGATGTGGCGGGGTTCGACAGAGGGATGCGCGGCTTGGCGGTGTTGCCGTCGCTACCGAAGAGCCCGCCCGCCGTGGGCGCAGGTGGCGTGCCGGAGGGCACGTCGCCTCCGGGTGTGGATGTCGTCCCGCCATCGCCGCCGAACAACCCGCCGCCACTGGTTGGTGCGGGCGCTGGCGGCGTGGAACCTCCGGTGGCGGGCACGGCCGAGGGCAGCATCACAAACACGTCATCGAGGTGGCGACCCGTGAGCGAGAGCTTGGGCCGCAGACGCCGCCACGCGGTGTCTTCATCCTCGCCCGGATGGGTTTGCAGGTATTCCATGCCGCGCACGTTGATGGCGACCTTGCCCTTGGCGCACAGGCGCAGCAGGCGTTCCTTCA